>NZ_JBSMTL010000003.1:0-192326 GCF_054054385.1 Gemella taiwanensis | reverse complement strand
AACTACCAAACGGAGACACAGAACATGTCTACGAAAAAGTAAATACATTCTTCAAAGACAAAGAAGGAAATGAGATTCCGAAATATCCAAGTGAGCCAGGAACAGTAGATAAGAAAGACATCCCAGAATACAGATTCGTAGAAAGTAAGAAACTACCAAACGGAGATACAGAACATGTCTACGAAAAAGTAAACACAGTGTTTAAAGATAAAGAAGGAAATGTCATCCCAGGAACAACAACAGAAGTAGGTGAACAACCTAAGAAAGATATTCCAGGATACAGATTTGTAGAAACTAAGAAACTACCAAACGGAGATATCGAACACGTATACGAAAAAGTAACAACTCCAACTCCATCAGTTGAAAAACCAAAAGGATTAATCAGAGATACAGAAGGAAACGTAATCCCAGGATTCGAATTCGATATGTTATCACCAGTTCTAGATATTCCTGAATATCAATATGTTGAAACAGTAACAGAAAAAGATGGAACAGTTAAACATATTTACAGAGCAAAACAAACTATCCACAGAGATAAAGATGGAAACCCAATTCCAAACGTACCTGCAAAAGAAAAAGGACTAAAAGGAAGCAGAAATATCCCAGGATACCGTTTAGTAGAAACTAAGACTCTTCCAAACGGAGATGTAGAACATGTATACGAAAAAGTAACAACTCCAACACCAGCAGCAGTAATTACAACATGGACAGATGAAAATGGTAACCCATTAAAACCATCTGAAAATGGAGCTAAAGGTGAGGGAACATTTGAAGGATACGAGTTCGTAAGAACTGTAGTAGACGAAAATGGAAATGTACGTCACATCTTTAGAAAAGTAACTGCAGCTACTCCTAAAGCACAAGTTAAACGTTTAGCTAACACAGGTAGCGAAACAGCTAACTCAGCGGTAGCAGGATTCGGTGTATTACTTGCAGGAATTGCAGCGGCAATCAGAAAACGAAAAAAAGAAGACTAAGATTTAATCATCAGTCTAAAATAAAGAATCACCCTCGATATATTTCGAGGGTGATTTATTGGTTTATTGTAAAGGTCCTTTGTTGGATAATTTAAAATAATATTTATAATGGTATTAAGGAATACTAATAGACAATTAATCTAAGTATCCTAATTTTTTAATTAGTTCCGCAGTTAATACAGCTCCACCAGCTGCTCCACGTAATGTGTTATGAGAAAGTCCTACAAATTTGTAATCAAATAGGTTATCTTCACGTAAACGACCTACAGTAATTTGCATACCTTTTTCGTTATCGCGATCTAGAACTGGTTGTGGACGATCGTTTTCTTCATAGTATTTAATGAATGGAGTTGGTGCTAGTGGTAAGTCGTATTTAGCAATTTCAGGAACATGGTTTTTGATTTTTTCAACTAAAGTTTCTAATCCTGGGTCATTTTCTAAATTGAATGAAACACAAGCAAGGTGTCCATCAAGAACTGGAACACGAATACATTGAGCTGACAGTTTCATAGAATCATCTGGAACGATTTTTCCATCAACTACTTTACCAAAGATTTTAAGTGGTTCTTTTTCACTTTTCTCTTCTTCTCCTCCGATGTAAGGAATGATGTTTTCGATCATTTCAGGCCATTCGTTGAAAGTTTTTCCGCTTCCTGAGATAGCTTGGTAAGTACAGATAGATGCTTCTTTAACACCGTACTCTTTAATTGCTTCAAAGATAGGAACATAACTTTGAATTGAACAGTTAGGTTTTGTAACGATGAATCCTTTTTTAGTTCCAAGACGTTCTCTTTGCGCAGGAAGAACATCTAGGTGAGCAGAGTTAATCTCTGGGATAATCATCGGTACATCATCTTTGTTTCTGTTTGCAGAGTTGTTAGATACAACAACAACTTCACGTTTAGCATAGTCTTCTTCAAGTTTAATTAAAGCTTCTTTGTCAAGGTTGATAGCGCAGAATACCATGTCAATTCCTTCAGAAACTTCGTCAATTTTGTATAAGTCTTCAACAACTAATTCTTTAGTGTATTCAGGAATAGCGTGGTCTAATTTCCAACGGCTTTCCATAAGTTCTCCATATTTTTTACCAGCAGAACGAGGTGACGCTGCTAATTTAACTACGTCAAAGTATGGGTGATTTTCTAATAATACTAATAAACGTTGTCCTACCATTCCTGTTGCCCCTAATACGGCTACTCTTGATTTTTGCATAATAAATCTCTCCTTTATTTGTATAAAAATTATTTCAAAATGAACTTCTTCTCTGCAATAAAAGAAGAAGTTCAAAAATTATTAACATATTAATTTAGAACTACTGTTCCTTCTTTATCAACTTTTAGTAAAATTGCTTGCCAGTCATATTTTAATTTAGCAAGTTCAGTTTTTATTTTTTCAATATTGTTAGTATCGCTAACTATATTCATAAGTGTAGAACCACTTCCAGAAATGAAAAATGCTGAACTATCAATTTTCTCACAAATTTCTCTAACTTCGTGATATTCGTGTATTATTTCTTTTCTGTAAGGTTCGTGGATTTTATCCCCCATAACCTTATTAAGAAGTTCTAAGTCATAAGTTTCAAATGCTTTAATAACCGATCCGATACGTGATAATGAGTAGATTGCATCTTGAAGCTTAATTTCTTTTGGCATTACTTTTCTAGCTTCTTCAGTAGAAGTTTCGAAGTTTGGAATTAACGCCAGGAAATTAAATCTCTCATCGACCTCATATCTTACAGTTACCGCTTCTTTACTATCAGTAGTACAAGATGAACTTAGACTTCCGAAAATAGCTGGCGAAACATTATCTGGATGACCTTCAATTTCATTAGCTATTGTAAAGATTTCTTGTTTATCAATAGGTGTATCAGTTAGTAAGTACGCACCGTATATTCCAGCGACTACACAAGTAGAGCTACTACCTAAACCACGGCTAATAGGTACATCATTATTGATTGATATTCTAACACCTGAAATTTCTTTGTTTAATTTTTTTAGTGTAGTTAGTAATGTTTGATAAACTAGGTTGTTTTCATTTGAAAAACGTTCTTCAAATCCGACGAATTCTAGACCATTGTCTAATTTTTCGAATTTAAAAGTAGTGTAAAGTGTTAAAGCAACACCAAGGCTATCGAAACCACATCCTACATTTGCAGAAGTGGCAGGCACACGAACACTTACCATTATAAATCACCTAGTTTCTCTAAGATGTATTTCTTCATATCTTCTTTATTAATTACATCTTTGTGTCTAATTTCTTTTTTGTCAAGATCTCTTAAATTCTCAGGGATAACAACTTTTGTTTGTTCATGAAGTTTATTCATAAGAGTAAACTCGTCCTCACCTTGAGTTTCGAATAGAGAAGAGTAGACACTTTCTGTAAATTTATATGGAGATGCTGTTGATAATACAATACTAGCATGCTCATTATCTAAATTATCAAGAAGAACTTTGTAAGCTACTGCAGTATGAGTATCTAATAGGTAGTTATCTTTTTCATAGATAGCTTTAATAGTTTCTTTAGTTTGTTCATCATCAGCAAACCCAGCTTGGAATTTGTCTTTTATCTTAGCTAATACTTCACCTGTAACTTCAAAGCGACCAGCTTGTTTTAAGTCTTTCATAAGTTTAGCAATATATGCATTATCACAACCACTAATGTAGTAAAGCAGACGTTCTAAGTTACTAGAAATTAAGATATCCATACTTGGTGATACTGTTTTTAAGAAGTCTCTATTCTTATCATAAACACCAGTTGTTAAGAAATCATAAAGTACATTATTGTTGTTACTTGCACAGATTAGTTTATTTACAGGTAAACCAATTTGTTCAGCGTAGTAACCAGCTAGAATATTACCGAAGTTTCCAGTAGGTACTACAAAGTTTACTTTATCATTTAATTTAATTTTGTTTGTATTTACTAAGTCTAAGTAAGAAACAACATAGTAAACTACTTGAGGGATAAGACGCCCGATATTGATTGAGTTTGCACTTGATAACTTAATGTTTTTAGAAAGTAATTCTTTTTTGAATTCTTCATCAACGAATAGTTCTTTAATCCCACTTTGAGCATCATCAAAGTTTCCGTGAATTGCACAAACTTTTGTATTCTTACCTTCTTGAGTTTGCATTTGTGTTTTTTGTACTGTACTTACACCATCGTTAGGGTAGAAGACCATAATTTTTGTTCTATCTACATCTTTAAAACCTTCTAGTGCTGCTTTACCTGTATCTCCACTAGTCGCTGTTAAGATAAGAATGTCATTTTTGTCTTCTACTTTTGTAAGTGCCGTTTTTGTAAGTTGTGGAAGAAGTGAAAGACCTACGTCTTTAAATGCACTAGTAGGTCCATTGAATAATTCAAGAACGTAGCTATCTTTTAATTCTACTAGAGGGGTAATATTCTCGTGAGAGAATTTTCCTCTATAAGCTTCTTCTACACATTTTTTAATTTCTTCATCGCTAAAGTCTACGAAAAGACGTAACACGGCTTCAGCTACTTCATAGTAACTTTTTCCGATTAATTTCTCTAAATCTAATTTATTTTTTCCTAAATCTCTTAAAACGAAAAGTCCACCTTCTTCACTTAAACCTTGAAGAATAGCTTCACTCGGATTTAATTTTCTATTAATATCTCTTGTACTTTCGTAAATCATTTAAAATCTCCTTGCTTTATCGTTGTATATATGATACAATGTTCTCTATAAAAATACAAGTGTTTTTTACAAAAAGAACTTATTTAATTTTTATAATTATAATTTTACACCAAAATAAGTTATAAAAACAGTCGAAATAATCAAAAAATTGAAATTTTTTGAAAATTTTCAAATTGATTTATTTGACATAAATAAAATACTTGATAAACTTTAACTATATAATTGAAAATAAATAATGAATTTAGGAGAAAATAATTATGAAGATTGCGATTTTAGGATATGGAACTGTTGGTAGTGGGGTATATGATATTATTACTGACGGTAAAACAGAAGAATTAAATAAAATTGAAGTAAAAAGTGTTTTCGCAAGAAGTCGTGATAAAATGCACCTTGCTACAGACGATATTAATGAAATTTTAAGCGATGAGGAAATCTCGGTTGTAGTTGAGTGCTTAGGTGGATTAAATCCTGCGTATGATTTCATTAAGAAATCTTTAGAAAATGGAAAACACGTTGTTACTGCGAATAAAGCTGTTGCAGCAAAGTATCTAGGTGAATTTGTTGAGTTAGCTGAAAAGAATAATGTTAAGTTTATTTTTGAGGCTAGTGTTGGTGGAGGAATTCCATGGCTTGTAAACTTAGAAAGAACTAGACGCGTTGATGAAGTAAAACGAGTATATGGTATTTTTAATGGAACAAGTAACTATATATTAGATAACATGTACAGAAATGATCAAGAATTTGATTCTACTTTAAAAACTGCTCAGGATTTAGGGTATGCTGAAGCTGATCCGAGTGCTGATGTGGATGGTGGGGATGTTGTGAACAAAATTATCTTAAGTAATGCACTTGCTTTCGATATTCACGTTAAACCTGAATTTCCTACATACTCTATGAGAAACATTACAAAAAATGATATAGACTATTTAAAACAGTATGACCTAGCTGTTAAATATATTGGAGAAACAAATGTAGAAAATGGGGAGTATGAGACTTCTGTAATGCTTTCTATATTCGGAAAAGAATCTCAAGAAGCGGCTGTTCCTTTAAATAATAATATCATTACTTTAGATGGTTCTTTCATCGGAGAACTTAAGTTTTATGGACAAGGAGCAGGAAAACTTCCAACAGGAAATGCTATTGTTCAAGATATAGTTGATATTAATGAAGGTTCAACTCGTGTTGATGTAGTAATTAAGAATGACTTATCTTATTCAGAAGAATTAACTAAAAGAAATTACTTAGTACGTTCATCAGTTGAATTATCTGGTGAATTAGTTGAGAGTGTTGAACAGTATAGAGAAAGCTACTATGTAAAAACAAAAGAAATTTCATTAAAACAATTAAGTTCTTTAGTTGATGAAGTAAAAGAGAAAGATAGTAAATTTGTAGTTGCTAAGTTTCATAAATAATTAAAAATAAGGAATAATATGATTATTAAAAATAAATGTTAGATTTTTCAGAAAATTTATTGATTTTTCTACAGATAGTTATATAATATAAATTAGTAATAAAATTACAAATAACATGAATTAGAAAAAGGAGTTAAGATGGTTAGAGTATCAAAATTTGGAGGAAGCTCGGTAGCGAGTGCTGAACAATTTAAAAAAGTTAAAAATATTGTAGAATTAGACGATGCACGTCGTTTTGTTGTAGTGAGTGCTGTTGGTAAGGCGAATAAAGAAGATAATAAGGTTACAGATTTACTATATTTATGCTACGCACACACTAAATACAATATAAATTTTGATAATATCTTTAAAATGATTAAAGATAAATTTATTGCTATTAAAAGTGAATTAAACTTGAAATTTGATATTGAAGGTGAACTTGCTAAATTAAAATCTGAAATTAGTAAAGGTATTGATGAAGAGTATTTAGTAAGCCGTGGTGAATATTTAACAGCTTTATTAATGGCAGAGTATTTAGGATATCACTTTGTAGATGCTAAAGACTTAATCTTTTACAACTATCAAGGTGAGATTGATTTTGAAAAAACTCAAGCAGCTTTTGATGCAATTGTAAAAGAATATGATCGTCTTCTTATTCCAGGGTTCTATGGAAGTAGACCAAATGGGGAAATTAAAATTATGACTCGTGGTGGAGGAGATGTTAGTGGAGCGATTGTTGCTAATATCGCAAACGCAAGTGTTTATGAAAACTGGACTGACGTATCTGGAATCTTAATGGCAGATCCTCGTATTATTGACAATCCACATGAGATTAAAGTAATTAGTTATACAGAACTTCGTGAACTTTCATATATGGGTGCAAGTGTTCTTCATGAAGAAGCAATCTTCCCAGTTCGTGATAAAGACATTCCAATCCAAATTCGTAACACAAATGATCCAACAGCAGAAGGGACTATTATCTCAGATAATAAACATCTAGATGCGAAACAAATAGTTACAGGTATTGCAGGGAAAAAAGATTTCTCTATTATTACTATTAAAAAACGTCACATGGCAAATGAAGTTGGATTAATTGGTAAAGCTCTGAAAATTTTTGAAGACTTTAATGTTAGTATCGAGCACATTCCAAGTGGAATTGACTCATTCTCTGTAGTTGTTGAAACAGGGAATGTTAGACCATTTATTCATGAGTTAGTAGCTAAAAATAAAGCTGTTTTAGATGCGGATGAGGTAAATGTAACTCATGAGATTTCTCTAATTGCTACAGTTGGGGAAAAAATGAAAAATACAAAAGGACTATCTGGCAGATTATTCAAAGCACTAGGGGAAGCTGGAGTAAATATTGCACTAATTTCACAAACTAATGATGAGATTAACATTATCGTTGGTGTTCATAACGATGATTACGAAAAAACTATAAACACTATTTATTCAGAATTTAAATAATATAAATGGCTTCTTATCTGATGTTAGATAAGAAGTCATTTTTTATAATATTTTATTTTATGAGGTGAAGTATGAAAATTTTACAGATTATGTGTCATCCAGATTTTGATGGAAAGCATAGAATTTCTAATATTTTAGCAAAAATTGGTGAAGAAAAATTAATAGAAGAAGGTTTTAACAATATTGAAAAGATAAATTTATATAATCCGAGTACTTACATTCCCGTGATGGATAAGTTTATGTTTAATTATGAGGGAGAGCAATTAACAGATAGAGAACAGCAAGATAAAATTAGACAAAAAGAATTGTTAGAACAATGGAAGAGTGCTGAAGCAGTGTTTATTTATATGCCGCTTCACAATTTTAATGTAGTATCAAAATTCAAAGATTATGTCGACAATATAATGATAGTAAATGAAACTTTTAAATGTGAGGTAGAGTCTCTAATAGGATTAGATCCTTCTAATAAACAAATAACCTTTGTCATTACTAGTGGGGGAGAATTTGATAAACATATCCAATATACTAATCTAGACTTTGCAGTTCAATATGTGAGAGGAATTTTTAGCGTCCTAGGAATAGACAAAGTTAAAGTTATAAGAGTAGAGGGCTTGGATTTAGCTTTCAATAATAAAGAAATAATAGTAGAGAAGGGTGTCTCTGATTTAAAAGAGTGGATAGAAGAATTTTCGAAAAAGAATAAAAAATAAGCTAAGAAGGAATAAGAGACTGTTTAATATGGTTTCTGATTCCTTCTTAGTTTTATTTAATATCAAATTCTAGTTGTTTTTCTTTTGAAGATAGAATTTTGAATTGACCGTTAGTTAGGTTAGCGATCCAATTTTCAAAGCTATCGTAGTCTTCTTGCATTACATAAATTGTATAAACGATTTTGTCAGTGTATTCTAAGTTGTTCACGATGAAATTAGTTTTTCCAATTTCATATTCTATTTTTCCGTTTAGACTATAGTCTAATTCTAATCTGACTTCAAAAGCATCTTTTCTTTCTACTAATGTTGCATTTTTTAGCGCGTTAATTACTCCACCACCATATGCACGAACTAAACCACCAGTTCCTAGCTTAGTTCCACCGTAGTATCTGATAACTGTGGCACAGACATTTTTTATTTCGTTTTTTACTAGTACGTCTAGCATTGGAGCGCCAGCAGTTCCACTAGGTTCTCCGTCATCATTAGCACGAGTTATTTCGTTATTATCACCAACTACATAACATGAGCAAACATGTGTAGCATCATAATGTTTTTTCTTCATTTTTTGAATAAACTCTCGTGCTTCTTCTTCGCCACTAATTCTTATAAGATGAGTAATGAATGTAGATTTTTTCTCTACAAATTCATCGTATGAATCTTCTTTGATTGTAATAAATTTTTTTGCCATAGAACCTCCTTTATAATTTATAATTTGCTAAATTTACTATATTAATTATGATGTATTATAAATAAAATGTCAATAATTAGAATGTATTTCTCATTATACTACTTGACAGATTATACTATGTAATGTATAGTATAATATGAAAGGAGATATTTGTATGGAATCTCAATTAAAAAGAGGATTATTGGAAATCTGTGTCCTCGCTACTTTACGTAATTCCGAATCATATGGTTATAAAATTATAAAAGATGTATCAGATGTAATTCCAATATCAGAATCAACATTATATCCTATCTTAAAACGTTTAGAAGCGAATAATTGTGTTACTTCTTATTCTGTAGAACACAATAGTAGACTAAGAAAATATTATAAAATCACAGATATTGGTCTTAACAAAATTCAAGAATTTCTTATTGACTGGCAAGTGATTAGTAATGCACATAAATATATTTTAGGAGATGAACAACATGAATAAAAAACAGTTTTGTACTCTTTTGGAAAATGAATTAAGAATATATTTATCTTCGGAAGAAGTATATAAGACTCTTAATTTTTTCAAAGAAATGATTGACGATCGTGTTGATGAAGGATTAAGCGAAGAACAAGCTGTATCGCAATTAGGTAATATAGACGATATTGTTGGTCAAATTTTAGATGAACATAATATAAAAAAAAGACAGAAAAAATTAGTATGGAGATTTATACCACAAAAAACACCCTCAGCAGCTAATATAATTATTGCTATACTACTTTTCCCTATTTGGATTACCATTTTTTCTTTAGTAGCTAGCTTTTTTATAGCTTTTGTGTCTTTAATATTCAGTTTGGTACTTGCTGTAATTTCATTTTTCGTTGGGGGGATTGCTCTTATATTTAAAGCACCCTTCTACCTTATATATGAAAAGAACATAGCTTATTGTTTAGATACTTTAGGCTTTGGTTTTATTATTACAGGAATTGGTTTAATAGGAATTTATTATTTATTAAAATCATTAAAAAAAGTAAGGAAAAATGGTTGGAGTTTCAAAAAAATGTTTGTGAAAGTTTTCAAAAAAGAGGTGTATATCAATGAATAAATTTATTAAAATCGCCTTTAGCCTGATAATTACTGGTTTCATACTAATAGGTTTTGCAACATACTTAAATAATGGTAATATACCTAGATTCTCTGCTAATTATGATAAAAAGAATTATACTGTCTCAATTAATGAGATTAAAGATTTGGATTTAAATATTCTTGATTCCGATATTGTCTTAGAAGAAAATACCTCTTCTGATAAAATAGAAATAGAATACTATACTGGTATAGAGCGCGAAACGCTTATAACCCACACTGACAAAAAATTATCTATAAAAGAAAATAAAAATACTTTTGGAGTTGATATAGATTTTAGTATTTTTTCTAAAAAACAAGAAATTAAAATAAAAATACCTACGTCTTCTAGTATAGATGTCCATTCTTTAAATAAGATAGGTAATTTAATTATTAAAGATTTAAGCATCAAACATCTTACAGCAAATAGTAAAATAGGAAATGTTTATTTAACTAATCTTTCTACTTTAGACACTGAAATCAAACTTTCAACTGGTGATCTTAAAATTAATAATTTTAAAAGTGAAAATAATTCTCTAAAAATAAAGACTGCTACTGGAAACATAAAACTAAATAATATTAGCGGTATTAGCAATCTAAATATTGATAATAATACTGGAGATATTGATTTATCATCATCAACTATAAAAAATATCAATATATCTAATAAACTTGGAAATATAACATTAAATAATTTACCTAATGAATCAACAGATAATATTAATTTAGAAACCAATACAGGGGATATTTCATTATTCAATCTTACAGCAAATAACTCTATTTCTCTAAAATCTTCAACTGGTAATATTCTTGCTGAATTAAACGATAATGAATCTAATTTCACAAATGGTTCTAATAAAAAGAAAACGCTGTTTACATCTTCTTCTACTGGAACTGTAAATGTAAAATTTTCAAATAAATAAATAATATCCCATCAAAATTAGTTTTGATGGGATATTATTTATTCTTAATTATTATTTACTCCGGTATTTTGATTAGCATTTGTTGTACCGACACCAGTTGTAGTATTTTGCTGTTCATTGCTATTGTTAGCATTGTTTTCAGTATTACCATTTTCATCAGGTCTGTTTTCATTGCTTACGGTAATATCATTTTTTAAATCTTTTTTAGTAAGTCTTTCAGGAAGATTTGCCAGTAAGTCTTCTGGTGACATTATTGTAAGTCCAACTTGAGGATATATAGTTTTTGGTAATAAATCATTTATTCTATATTCTTTTAATCCTATACTTATATGACCTTGATAGTAAATGTTTAGTAAGTCTTTCGCTTTTGGTAATGGTAAATCTAAATTATCTCTCAGTGCAGATGATGCGTATAATAGAGATAGTGGACGAGGATAGTAGTAATATACACCGTTATACATTACATCATATCCATCGATTCTGTGTGAAACGATTTGAATATCATCATTAAAGAACATTTTTATCGCTGAAGAGATTTCTGTCGTTGATAGGTTATGTTCTACATTATCACCTGCGATATTAATTACATCATTGATTTTAGTTAAAGCATTTAAGCTTTTTGCTTTATCGATAAGAGCGTGAATAGCTTGAAGCTGACGTTGACCACGTTCGATATCACTATCGTAATATCTACTACGAGCAAAGGCAAGAGCTTGTTCACCGTTTAGAGTGTGCCATCCTTTTTTCAATTTAACAGTGTTTTCTTCACCATTAGCATTTTGTTCATCCATATCGAATGGTACGTATAAATCAATTCCACCAAAGGCATCGACTGTTTGTTCAAAAGCTTTGAAGTTTATTAATACGTAGAAGTTGATGGGTGTATTTAATAAGTTTTCTACTGCGTTTGTTGTTCCTTTTACATCATTGTAGGCATGAGCATGAGTAATCTTATCATAGAAGTATGCACTATCATTATTCTCGTCATTTTTTTCACGCATTAAAGCAAGTGAGTCACGAGGAATACTAACCATGTCCATACGTTTTTTATCTTTGTTAACAGTTGCTAAAATCATAGAGTCTGTTCGACTGTCTGCTCGTGTTTGACCTTGAGCCTTACGATCATCGTTCATATCTATTCCTAAAATTAGTACTGAAAATTTCTTAAAGTTAGGATCAACTTCTTTCAAGTAATCAACTTTTTTGTATCCTTTTTGAGTTGAATTATAGAAGTTGAAGAACGTGTATGCTGCAAAAGCTCCTGTTCCTAAGAACAGCAATGCTAGAACTGTAAATATTATTTTTTTTAAACTTCTTTTTTTAGGAGAACGTTTATCATTTCTTGATCCAGAACTGATTCTATCTCTTCTAGATATTCTTTCTTTCATTTAATATAATCCCTTCTATACATTATAACTTTTTTATTATACTACAAATTTCAATTTGTTGCCATAATAAAGGTGAAAATTGGGGATAAATATTGAAAATAAGAGAAATAAAAGTGGGAAATTTTTGATATTTTCAAATATTTATATTAAAATAAAAATGTAAGTATAAAAATAGGAGTATATTATGCCAGAATTACCTGAGGTAGAGAATATAAAATTTGGACTTGAAGAAGTAGTAATAAATAAGAAAATTCTAGATGTGAAATATTCAAATGTTGTGACAGAAAGTCATAAATTGAATAAAATGGCGATAGTGAAGCAGGATATAAATTATTTTTCAGAAAATGTAAAAGGTAAAACTATAGAGAAATTATCTAGAAGAGGGAAATATTTATATTTTACATTAAATGAAGGATACATTATCACACATTTTGGAATGACGGGAGCATTTTTTTTAGTAAAAGATATAGCAGAAATTACTAATAAAAACTACTTCAAACATCAACATGTGATTTTCGAATTATCGACTGGTGAAAAATTAATCTACAGTGATATTAGAAGATTTGGTGAACTTAGATACATAGAAGATGTAACGAAATTTAAACCTTTTGTTAATCTGGCTCCAGAACCGTTTGATAAAAAAGCTAAAAAGTATTTTCTAGATAAATTAGATGAAAATAAATATAAAGATCAATCTATTAAAGCATTGCTTCTTGAAGGGAATGTATTTTGCGGATGTGGTAATATTTATGATTGTGAAGTATTGTATCGTCAAAAAATACACCCTTTAACTAAGGCGAGTGAACTTTCTAAAAAGAAAAAAGAAAGTCTATTTAAAGAGTTAGTTGATATTTTAGAATTAGCGATAAAAGAGGGGGGGTCTACAATTTCAGACTATGTACATACAGATGGTGGGGAAGGGAATATGCAGAATTTCCACCAAATTTATGGTAAGAAGGTTTGTCCATTAGGTCATGATGTTGAAAATGTTACAATAAAAGGTCGTTCTAGTCATTTTTGTCCTATTTGTCAAAAAATAAAATAAAAAGGAGATTCAATGGATAGTAGATTAGAATTTTTAAAGAAATATATTAGTATAGTTATAGGATCGTTGATCTTTGCAGCAGGATTAGAATTTTTCTTAATTCCTAATAATATCCTAGATGGAGGAGTGATTGGGGTATCTATTATTGCCCGCCATTATTTAGGATTACCACTTGGATTATTTATCTTTCTTTTAAATATTCCATTCTTATATTTAGGATATAAACAGATAGGTAAAGGATTTTCGATAGCATCTATTTTTGGTATTGTTATTCTTTCTGTAGCTACATCATACTTCCATAGCATTCCACCACTAGTTACGGATCCATTTTTAGCTTGTATATTCGGAGGGATTATACTTGGAATTGGAGTAGGGCTAGTTATTAGAAATGGTGGTACATTAGATGGTAGTGAGATGTTCTCAATCTATGCTACTAAAAAGTTACCAATTTCTGTAGGTGAGATGGTTCTTGGAATAAATGTTGTTATCTTTATTGCATCTGGATTTGTTTTCACATGGGAAGCTGCATTATATTCTATGATAAGTTATTTCATCGCATCTAAAGTTATGGATATCGTTATTGAGGGGCTAAATGACTCTAAATCGGTTATGGTTATTACAAGTAATTACCAAGTAATAAGTCAAGAAATTCAAGATAGACTTGGTCGTGGAGTGACTTTATTACACGGAGAAGGCGGTTATTCAGGACAAGAAACAAAAATTATCTTTTGTGTAATCACTCGTATTGAAGAATCAAAACTGAAAAAAATTGTATTTAGAAATGATAAGAATGCCTTTCTATCGATTGGAACAGTTAGTGAAGTAAGTGGAGCTAACTTTAAGAAAAAAGATATACATTAATAAACTTTCCTTTGCAGTATTTTCTGCAAAGGATTTTTTTATGTTATAATTAGTATAAAGAGGTGGGAGTTATGGAAGAATTATATAATTATCTTATTAAGAGTGAGAAAGTTTATTTGTTGGAAAGAAGAAAAACAGTAAAATGGTGGCATATACTATTTGAATTTGTTGGATTCCTATATTTTTGGGGAGAATATGGAAAAGATAGGACTTACGATTGCTACTTAGTTAAGTTTGAAAAACATTGGGAAATACTAGTGTGTAAAAAAGGAAAAGCACGAGAAAAAATTAAGCTTAAAGAGAAGTTTGAATTAAAAAAGAAATTTCTTTGCGGAGGTTATAAGTATAAAGTTCACCATGAAATTACGCATGAACTATACAACTATTTGAAATATTCATGCTAGCATGAGCAAAATTTGTCTAAATATGTTATAATAGACTGATGAATTTTTTAAAGGATAATAAAATGAAAATCAAAGAAATAATAGTAGTAGAAGGAAGAGATGATACCAATAGGGTTAAAGAAGCAATAGATTGCGATACATTTGAAACTAATGGCTCTGCTCTTACTAAGAAAAAAATAGAACGATTAATCTTTTTAGAAAAAACAAGAGGATTAATAGTTCTAACAGATCCTGATTATGCGGGGAAAAGAATTAGAAGTATAATAGAAAAAAATATCCCTACGGCAAAACATGCATATATATCAAATAAAAAGGCCGTTGATAGTAAAGGGAAAATTGGAATAGAAGCTGCGAGCAAAGAAGATATTATAGCGGCTATAAAAAATTATTATACACCGATGGATGAGGTGAAAAATGATATAAGTAATGAAATATTGATAGAGTTAGGTTTAGTAGGAGGAACTACGTCAAAAGTCCTAAGAGAAGAACTTTGTGAAAGATTAAATATAGGATATACTAATGCAAAACAACTACTAAATAAACTTAATATGTATAATATTTCTAAAGAACGTTTATTAGATGAGATGGAAAAAATAAGTAAAGGATTGAAATAATGATAGGAACACCTAAGAACACTTTTGAAATACTAAAAAAACACGGATTTACATTTAAGAAGAGTTTAGGACAAAACTTCTTGATAGATGCGAATATTTTAAATAGAATCGTTGATGGAGCAGGAGTAAATGAAAATATAGGAGTAATAGAAATAGGGCCTGGGATAGGTTCTCTTACAGAAGCATTAGCTAAAAAAGCTAAAAAAGTAATTTCGTTTGAAATTGATGGTAGACTTTTACCAATTTTATCTGAGACACTTGCTGATTATTCTAATGTTGAGATTATCAATAACGATATCTTAAAAGTCGATGTTGATAAAATAATTGCTGAGAAGATGTCAGATTGTGAAAAAATTATGGTAGTAGCTAACTTACCTTATTACATTACTACACCGATTTTAACTCATTTAATTGAGAACACTGAGAAAATTGATGGTTATGTAGTTATGATGCAAAAAGAAGTTGCTAATAGATTAAATGCTAAGGTAGGAACAAAAGATTATAACTCATTAACAATTTTATTAAATTACTATACAGATGTTGAGTATTTATTTACTGTACCGAAAAAAGTATTTGTACCTGCACCGAATGTTGAGAGTGCTGTTGTAAAAATCATGACAAAAGAAACTCGCGAATTTGAAACTGATGCCAAATTCTTTAAATTCGTGCGCTCATGTTTTGTACAACGTAGAAAAACTTTGCTTAATAATTTAATTTCAAGTTATGGTAAAGATAAGAAACAAGATCTGCAAAATGCTTGTGTAGACAGTGATATTGAACCTGGAAGACGAAGTGAAACTCTAAGTTTAGCGGAATTTTACAATTTATATAATAATTTAACAAACAACAGCTTAATTTAAAGGTAAAAAGATGGAAGAATTAAAAACTATAATAACTGAATTTCGAGAAAAAAGAGGTTGGGGAGAGTACGATACTTTAGAAAGATTTTCTAAAAGTATATCGATAGAAGCGGCAGAACTATTAGAGCATTTTCAATGGAGTGAAGAGGGAGATAATATACAAGAGATAAAAGATGAGCTAGCAGATGTGTTAATCTATGCTCTAGCAATGTGTTATCATCTTAATGAAGACCCTAAAAAGATTATAAAAGATAAGTTAGTTGATGTCGCAAGACGTTATCCAGAAAAATAAAAGAGGTTGACTCAAAAGTCTTAAAATTTAACAAAGTTCATATGAGAATATATAGACGCAGTGGTTTATTGATATCTAAATTCGCCTTGTAAAAGCTCTTTAGATATCTAATAAACTGTGCGGGGGTGACTCGACAAAATCGATTTCTACGAAATCACGATTTTTGAGTCACTCCCTTTTGTTATTAATAATAAATATCTATAAAAAAAGTAGCCCTTAATTTAGGACTACTTTTTAAAGTTTTTAATATTACTATCGACTAGTTTTAGTTTTTAACACTGGTACTTCTTTAGCTTTGTAGAACATAGCGTAAAGAACAGTTACTCCAATTGTTACTATTGCACAAAGGATGTAAATTCCTCTGTATGATAAGATTCCTTGAACAGTACCTAGTGCATATGGTCCAAATCCAAGACCAAGGTCTAATCCGATGAAGTATGTAGATAATGCAATACCTACTTTAGTAGAATCAACAAGTTTTAAACAAACAGCTTGTCCATTTGACATGAATGTTCCATATCCTAAACCGATTAAAGCACCAGAGAATAATAACATGAAGCTACCGTTTGTGAAACTTAACATTAATAATCCTAATGTTAAGAATACAAAACTTGGATACATAACTGCATTCTCACCACGTGCATCGAATACGCGTCCTGCGAATGGACGAGTAACTGTAACGATAAGAGCATATACTACAAAGAAGAATGCCCCAGCAGTAGATAAGTTTAAGCTATCAGCGTAGATAGATAAGAATCCTAATACACTAGAGTAAGCTAAACCAACTAGGAATGCTACAGTAGAGATGAATAATACTTTGTATTCAATAAATGTATTTAAAGCCCAGCTGTTTAATAATTTTTTTTGTTTTTCATCTAATTCGATATTTTGAACTGGGAATAAGAAACAAGCAATTGTAACTGCTACAGATAATACGATTGCTAAAATGATAACTGCATTAAATCCTGTAATAGGAAGTAATAACATACCGATAAATGGTCCAATTGCAGCTGCTAAACTTGTACTTAATCCGTAGTAGTTAATACCTTCACCGTTACGAGATTTAGGAATGTAAGTTGTAACTATTGCATTAGCTGCAGTAGAGATAGTCCCATAAGCAAATCCATTTAAGAAACGAACTGTATCTAAAATAACAATGTTAGATGAAATTAGGTAAGCTGCTGTTGTGATTAAATAGATTAACGCTCCAAAACGTAAAATTTGTTTACGCCCAACAATTTCTAATTTTTTCCCAATATAAAGTCTAGCAACAAGTGTACCGATAATATAAATACCAGCGGCGAATCCTGCCTGAGCAGCAGTAGCACCTAGTTGAGACGTTGCGTATTTTGCTGTAATAACTACGAAACAGTAATAAATTAAAAATACGATAAAATTAATTGTAGTTATTGTTATAAATCCTTTATTAAATAATTTGTCTTTTTCTTCTATAGCTATCTGGCTATCCATAAAAATTCTCCTAACTTATTTTTTAATAACATATATCTATCATACTCCTCTGAAAATGTATTTTCAAGTGTAAATTTTCATGAAAATGATATATTTTCAATTTTATTTTCATGTAAAATACTATTTATTATAATTAATAATAAATGGCTGTATAACAGTAGTCTGAAAGTTTCTATATGTGTATTAATATTTAAATATCAATATTTTAGCTATGAAAACGAATTATTTTCATAAGTTTCAAAAAATATTGAGAAAACACCTTAGTTTTTATAGTACAGCAAATATACATAAAACACCGTTAATATCCTTTTAATATTTTTTTGAAAATATACGTATTTACTTTTTTTCTTTACATGCCGAAAATTCATAGGTATGAATAATTTTAGATGAATTGTCAGAATCTTTTAATTTTTTTAGAAAAATATCTTGACAATAAAAAAAACTGTTGCTATAATGTAAACAAGAATTAAACGTAAAGGAGAAAAAAGATTTATGAAACTGTATCAAGTTGACACGCTACAATTAAATATTCGTTGGCAAAGCCACTAGATACTGAGTCGATCTTGTTTCTTTTTAACATAGATACGACTCTCAGGTGAGAAGTAAGTATCTATGTGGATTATTTGTGATGAAAAAATGAGACCACATAGAAATATCTAGGTGGTTTTTTATATTAAAAAAATGTCGAGGGACCACTAGATATTATGCTAGTGGTCTTTTTCTATAGATACGCTTCTAAAATTTGATTACAAAAAATATTATTAAAGAAAAAAAGGAGATTATTAAAATGAAAATAAATAAAATTTTTGTAGCATTCGCGGTATTATTAGTTTGTGTATTAGGTTATGGTTACTTCTCAAGTAAGAAAGGTGAAGATACTAAAAAAGTTGATAATAAAGAGGTAAAAGTAGGGGTACTTCAATTACTTAGTCACCCAGCGCTTGACCAAATTTATAAAGGTTTAGAAGATGGACTTAAAAAAGAAGGATATGAAGTTGGTAAGAATTTAAAAATTGATCTTCAAAATGCTCAAGGTGATCAAAGTAACTTAGCGAGTATGGGTCAAAAATTAGTTACAGATAACAACGATATCTTAGTAGGTATTACAACACCAGCTACTTTATCTCTATCAAACGCAACTAAAGATAAACCAATCATTATGGGTGGTATTACTTATCCAGTTGAAGCAGGATTAATTAAAGCTGAAGATAAACCAGGAAACAATATTACTGGTGTTAGTGATAGAACTCCAATTAAACAACAACTTGAAATCATGAAAAAAGTATTACCTAACATGAAAAAAGTTGGTATTCTATACACAGCAAGTGAAGATAACTCTGTAAAACAAGCTCAAGAAGCTGAAAAATTAGCTAAAGAATTAGGATTAGAAGTTAAAGTATCAACAGTAGCAAACACAAATGATATTCAACAAGTAACAGAAAGCCTTGCTTCACAAACTGATGCAATTTTTGTACCAATCGATAACACAATCGCTAGTGCAATGGCAACAGTAGTAAAAGTAACAGACGCTAAGAAAATTCCAGTATTCCCATCTGCAGACACAATGGTAGCTGACGGAGGACTTTTAGGACTAGGTGTTGACCAATATCAAATCGGTGTAGAAACAGCTAAAGTTGTTGCTAAAGTATTAAAAGGTGCAGACACTAAAGATATGCCAATCGTACTTGCTAATGAAGGTGTAATTTATCTAAATGAAGCAAAAGCAAAACAATTAGGAATTGAAATTCCAAAAGAAATTAAAGATAAAGCAAAAGTAGTAGATAAAAAATAATGGGAGTGACTCAAAAATCGTGATTTCGGAGAAATCGATTTTGTCGAGTCACCCCCGCACAGTTTATTAGATATCTAAAAAGCTTTTCTAAAGCGTATTTAGATATCAATAAACCACTGCGTCTATGAATTATCATATACATTTTGTTAAAATTTAGAACTTTTGGGTCAGTCCTATTATAGATAGTAAATAAAGTTAAAGGGGCGGCTCATAAAATCAGTATTCTAAATAGTTGTTTATGAGTCGCTCTAAATTATATAAAATTAGTTTAGGGAAAAATAAAAAAAGAGGTGTAAAATGGATTTATTTGTTTCTGCGATTTCACAGGGGATGCTGTGGGGGATATTATCGCTTGGATTATTTATTAGTTTTAGAGTATTAAATATTGCAGATATGACGACTGAAGGTGCGTATCCATTAGGAGCTGCGGTATGTGTAATCTGTATACATAATGGTATTAATCCTATTATTGCTACATTGATTTCAATAGTAGCTGGAATGTTAGCGGGACTTGTTACAGGATTTTCAATTACTGTTTGTAAGATACCAAGTTTACTTGCTGGGATTTTAACAATGACTGCATTATTATCGGTGAATCTTAGAATTATGGGAAGACCAAATTTAAGTTTAATCAATAAAGATACGATTTTTAGTAAAATTCAGGGATTAAACTTACCAACTCATTATGATACTGTACTTGTTGGAATTATTCTTTCTGGATTAATTATCTTCGCTATGTCTTTATTCTTTTCAACAGAATTAGGTCAGAGTTTAATTGCAACGGGGGATAATGAAAAAATGGCAACTGCTCTAGGTATTTCTACTAAATCGATGACGATTTTAGGATTAATGCTTGCTAATGGAATTATTTCTTTAGCTGGTGCAATTTTAGCACAAAATAATGGTTATTCTGATGTTAACAGCGGAATTGGAGTTATAGTAGTAGCTTTAGCAGCAATTATTATAGGTGAAGTAATCTTCAAGGATGTGACTTTTACGACAAGATTGATATGTGTCATTTGTGGAGCAATTATCTATAGATTATTATTAGTTGGAGTGTTAAAACTTAATATTATCGGTGCTAATGATTTTAAATTAGTTTCAGCACTAGTTATTGCCATATTCTTAACATTGCCTCAATTAAAATTAAAAGCTAAGAGAAAGGATGTATAGATCATGTCATTTATAAAAATTAATAAAATAGATAAAACGTTCTTTCCAGGTACGATTAGAGAACAACATGCTTTGAAAAATGTTAGTCTTGAAATCAAAGATGGTGATTTCATTACTATTCTTGGAGGAAATGGAGCGGGGAAATCAACGTTTCTTAACGCACTTGCTGGTTCTTTTTCACTAGATGGTGGTGAGATTTTAATTGAAGGAAAAGATGTAAGTAGTATAGTAGAACATAAGAGAGCAGGATTTATCAGTAGAGTCTTCCAAAATCCTTTAGATGGGACAGCTCCTCGTATGACTGTTGCACAAAATATGTCCTTAGCACTTCGCCGTGGTAAAGTGAGAGGATTTAAACCAGGAACTACTAAAGAAGATAGAGAACTATTTAAAAAGTTATTAGCAACTTTAGATTTAGGTCTTGAAGACAGATTAGATAGTGAAATGGGTCTATTATCTGGAGGTCAACGTCAGGCTATAGCACTTTTAATGGCAACTATGACTACTCCAAAACTTTTACTTCTTGATGAACATACAGCTGCACTAGATCCAAAAACTCAGAAGAAAATAATGGAGCTTACTCGACAAAAGATTGAAGAGAAAAACTTAACAGCTTTAATGATAACTCACAATATTCAAGATGCAGTCAAATATGGAAACAGAATAATAGTTCTACATCGTGGGGAGTTAGTTCGAGATATTAGTAAAGAAGAAAAAGAAAAACTGGATGCGAAAGCATTGTATGAATTACTTTATAATTTAGAAGAGAATGAATAAAAGTAGATAGAGCCTTTGAAATCAAGGCTCTATTTATTTTACTTTCCGTTGATATTTTATATATTAAACAAACTTTTTTAACATAGAAAGAAAAAAGTTAATATGGTATAATAAAAATGACGTAAGGAGTAGTATAGAGTGAGTACGCCTTGATGGAGGAGGCTCAGGTTGAAATCTTGGCTATTACGTCTAAGACATCTATTTATGAATAGGTGTCTTTTTTCATTTTAGATTCATTTTTTTATTTTAGAATGTATAGTAAATGAAATTATAAAGGGGTTGACTCCAAAAAACCACTGCGGAAAGTGACTAGATAAAATCGATTTCTTCGAAATTACGATTTTTGAGTCACTATCTTTACATTTACATATTAATTAAGTAAAATATAGTAGAAATTTAGTACGAGGAGATTGTTATGAAAATACTTGTTGTTGAAGATGAACGCGATTTGAATAGAATAATAACTAAGCATTTAAAGAAAAATAATTATAGTGTAGATAGTTGTTTTGATGGTGAAGAAGCTCTGGATTTTGTTAGCTATAGTGAGTATGATTTGATTATTACAGATATAATGATGCCAAATGTTGATGGCTATGAGTTTATAGCGAGACTTCGTGAGAGTAAAAATAATACACCTGTTATAATGTTAACAGCAAAAGATACTTTAGAAGATAAAATCGTTGGTCTTGATAGCGGAGCAGATGATTATATAGTTAAGCCGTTTGAGTTTGATGAGTTATTAGCTAGAATAAGAGTTTTGATGAGACGTAACTATGGTTTAGCAACTAATGTTATTCAAGTAGATGATGTTGTTTTGGATATTTCGAAGAAACAAGTGTTAAGAAATGGTCAGAATATTGGCTTAACTGGTAAGGAATATGAGGTATTAGAATATCTTATGAAAAATAAAGAGAGTATCCTAAGTCGCGATCAAATTCTTAACCACGTTTGGGATTATGATTATGACGGGGCATCTAATATTGTAGATGTTATTATAAAAAATATTAGAAAAAAATTAGATAACGGTACAGATAAGACTATTATTTACACTAAAAGGGGGTTAGGATACTTTGTTAAATAGAATCAAGAAATTATCGATATTTCCATTTAGAAAAGTATCATTAACTTTCAAAATCACTTTATGGTATACAACATTTATAGTTTTATTAATAGGATCATTGATAGTTGGGACATTTTTAGTTAGTGATAGTGTAGTAGGAAAAAATAGTGAGAAAAGATTGATAGAAGAAGTAACAGAAATTTCTACTGGAAGAGATAAGTTTACTCCTTTTGAGGATGGTGTTACGTTATCTGTTTATGATAAAGATGGGAACCTTGTTGCAGGGGCTGTGCCAAGAAATTTTAAAGTTAATGATTTTAGTCTAGGAGTTATTTCTGAGTATAAAGATGTTACTAATAATAAATATCTGTATTATGATTTAGAAACAAGTTCTGCGCGCTTAGGAAATGGAAAATATGTCCGAGGAGTAATACAAATTACTAATAATATTAATAGTTGGATATTACCATTAATAATAAGTATAGGAAGCCCGTTTGTTATAATAGTTATAATGTATGGTGGATATTTAATTATTAGGAGTTCATTAAAACCCGTTAGAGATATGACTGAAACTGCTGATGCTATCGCAAAGAGTAATGACCTTAGTAAAAGAATTACTATAAAAGATGGTGCGGATGAAGTGCATAAATTAGGTAAAGTTTTTAATGAAATGTTAGAAACATTAGAGAATTCTTCGAAAAGAGAACGTCAATTTAGTTCAGATGTATCACATGAACTTAGAACACCGATTTCCGTAATAATGGCAGAAAGTGAATATGGAGCTAAGTATACCGATTCTGTGGAAGATGCAAAGGAATCTTTTGATGTTATAGAAAGACAAAGTAAGAGAATGACTTCTATGATAAATCAAATTTTAGAATTAGCTAGATTAGATAGTCGTTTAGAGATTCCAAAAGAAGAACTAAATTTGTCGGATCGAATAAAATATACTTTGGAAGACTATAAAATCTTATTTGATAATAGGAATATAAAATTATCATTAAATATAGAAGAAAATATAATAGTAAATGCTAATGAAGCGTTAATTATGAGAATGATAGATAACTTATTATCTAATGCCTTGAAGTATACTCAAACAGAAGTAAAGGTTTGTTTAGCAAAAAGAAATAGAATAATACTTGAAGTTGCAGACGACGGAATAGGGATAAATGATAATGAGAAAAAACATATTTGGGATAGATTTTACAAAGTAGATAAATCAAGGACAACAACAGAAGATAACTCTTCAGGGCTAGGTTTATCTATAACGAAAAAAATAGTAGAATTACATAATGGTAAAATAGCTGTTTTAGATAATAAACCAAAAGGAACAAAATTTGTAGTTAATCTTTAAAAAAATGAGGAAGAGTGACTCGAAAATCGTAATGTAGAAATCGATTTTTTTGAGTCACTCCTTTTTTATATTTTAGAAAATTATAAATTAATATGAATCTTCATTTAAGATTCATAAAACATAGATATAATAAAAATATCTTAAAAGAAGAACAAAAGTGAAATCTTCATTTAACGTTCATAAAATAAAGATATAATAAAAATATCGAAAGAGAAGAATAAAAATGAAATCTTCATTTAACGTTCATAAAACGAAGATATAATAAAAATATAAAGAAAAAGAGGTAAATTAAAAATGACAAAAAATATAAATAATAACGAAATCGAAACAATTGAAGGAACTTATGTAGAAAATATCGAATATGATAACCAATATAATGAACAACCTAAAAAAACAAAAAGAAATTTTTTAAAACCATTAATTATCGGAGCATTAGCTGTAGTGGTGACTGGTGGAGTAGGAGCCTATGCATATGATAAATATGAAACTGCACAAAGAACTAAAATTCAAGATGCTTACTCAAATATTAAGTTGAATACAGGAAATCAAACAGATTCAAATAACAACGGAAATAACAACAATACACAACAAAATGCTAAGTCACAACAAGAGATTCGCTCAATTGTAGCAGAGGCAATATCAGTACCGGAGCAAAATATTAACTTTGTAAAAATTAAACCTAAATACGAGGATGATTATGCGCCACAAAATAATGGATCATCTTTATACGTGTACAAAGTAGAAGCACGTGCTAATGGATTAGAGTATGATGTAGTAGTAGATGCAGTATCAGGTAAAGTATTAAAAGTAGAGATAGATAATTAATAAAATAATAAACTGATAATCTAGAAAGAAAATCTAGGTTATCAGTTTTTTATAGTTATATGGGATGGTCTAAACGATTAATTATTCCTTTTTAATTGATTACTTTCTATTGTTATAAATATAGTATCCAATGAAAATAGCCGCTATTAAATATAGATTGAAGTTAGGATTTGCAACGTAGAAAAGCATTGCTTTATATGAAAGTCTCATAAATAATCCTTGGATAATTGACGGAGCAAAAAGTAAAATTACAATTACAGAATTATCCATTTTTTTTGCTAGTATTATTATAAATATTAATACAAGTAAAAGAATTAGAATTGCTAAGTATTTATTTATAATAATATTGAATGATGTTGGAAATTTAAAAGGATTAAAAAATATCAGTAATGCTATTAATAGTACTAAAATTGTAATTATTGTACTTTTAGTACGTTCATCGAGTTTGCTTTTGTTTGTATACATGAATATATAACTTAAATAAAATCCACCGAAAATTAAGATTCCAACTATAGCTGCTTCTAATAAATTTAAAGCCATAAAAGGATTAGCTAAAATAGGTGTAAGATAAAAAAGTAAATATATACCTGTAGCTATTATTAAATTACGTTTGAATATTGTCATATGCTCTCCTTAATTATTTAAATAATGATGATAGACCATAAGCTATAAATGAAAAAACTATTATAATAAGTAATAAAACTAGAGCACTTGAATTAAAGATGAAAAATAAAGGAAGTGCTAGAATAGTACTTAATACGGGTATAAATATAGTTCTTTGAATAAAGTATGATATTAATAGTGTTATAGCAAATGAAGTGAATCCATAAACCAATATTAAAATGAAACCAGCTTTATCACTAGTGCCATTGTAGAATTTCAAAAAAAGTAGTGGGATAATATAGTAGAAAATACTAGTAAGTAAAAATATCCCTAAAAATGTTTTTCTTTGCATGTTAAAGTCTCCGTTTATCTTGTTTTTATTATTGTAATATTTTCTATAATAGAAGTCTAGTAATATAAGAGTTTTAATAAAAAAATATTTTTTAAAGGAGGTAAAATATTTTCGGATATCCCTTGTTAAAATGAAATAATTAGAGTAAAATAAATATAATAATATAACAAAGGAGAACTATAATTATGTCAAAAGTTCATGTATTTGATCATCCATTGATCCAACACAAATTATCTTTTATTAGAGATAAGAGAACGGGTTCTAAAGACTTTAGACAGCTTACTAATGAAGTAGGTTCTTTAATGGCTTATGAAATTACTCGGGATCTTCCATTAGAGGATGTTGAAGTAGAAACTCCAATTCAAACTACTACTTGTAAACGTCTTGCAGGTAAAAAGATAGTTTTTGTTCCAATTCTTCGTGCAGGATTAGGAATGGTTGATGGTTTAATGAATTTAATTCCATCAGCAAGAGTAGGACATGTAGGTTTGTATCGTGATCCAGAAACACTTCAACCACATGAGTACTTTGTAAAAATACCAAGTAATCCAGAAGAACGTCATTTCATCGTTGTTGACCCAATGTTAGCAACTGGTGGTTCAGCTATTGCTGCAATTGACTCACTAAAACAACGTGGAGTTAACGATATTAAATTTATGTGTTTAATAGCAGCACCAGAAGGTGTAAAAGCTTTACATGATGCACATCCAGATGTAGATATCTATATCGCAGGATTAGATGAAAAACTAAATGATCATGGGTATATCGTACCAGGACTAGGAGACGCTGGAGACAGAATCTTCGGAACAAAATAATAAAATATTAATAACATATTTTTAAACAATTTAGATAAAATTTAAGAAATCGCTAGCAAATATTATAAAATAATATTATAATATGTATTAAGTATTTCTAATTTTATATTACAACAGATTTAGAAATATAAAAGATACTTAAGAAAAGAGGTGAGGGGAATATATGGAAAAACATACATATCTTATTACCAAATTATTTGGCTATGATATAACGGTTAATATTCCTAGTGTAATCACAACTTTAATAACAGTGTTGCTTACCTTTATTATAGTGATGTTTCTAACTAGTAGAATTAAATTAAGACCAGATAGTAAACGTCAAAATGCAGCTGAGTTACTTGCTTATTTCGTTAGTGATAATGTAATTAAGGGTAACGTTAGTTGGAAAAAATATGGTAAAGGATTATGGGCGACAGCGTTAACACTTATTTCACTTATTGCTGTAGCAAATACGATTGGTGTGCTTATAGAAGTTAGTTACAATGAAGTTGTATATGTGAATTCTATAACAGCCGATCCAACATTTACTTTCTCTCTTGCATTATTAGTTATTGTGTTTACTCATTATGCAGGAATTAAGTATAAAGGTACTAAACATTACTTTGGTACATATACTTCTTCGGGTATAGGTATTGCGCCGTTTAAAGTTATCGAAGAGTTTACAAACTTATTGACACTTTCAATGCGTTTATTCGGTAATATTTATGCAGGGGAAGTACTGTTAGCACTTTTAGCGACACTAACAACAGCAGGTGTCTTCGGTGCTATCGCAGGTATTACAGGTTTAGTAGTATGGAAAGGATTCTCTCTATTTATAGGATTTATCCAAGCATATATCTTTACGGTATTATCATTTATTTATATATCACATAAAATTAGTGATGAACATTAATTCAAATAAGTACACAATTTTATGTAAAAATTAATAATTAATAAAATTCATTTATTATCCAAGGAGGAAAATATAATTATGGTAGAATTAATTGGAGCAGGATTAGCAGCAGGATTAGCAGCGATTGGAGCTGGTATTGGTAACGGATATTTATTCGGTAAATTTATGGAAGGTGTTTCTCGCCAACCAGAAGTTGAACCTAAATTAAAATCTAATGCATTTGTAATGTTCGCACTTGTTGAAGCGGTACCTATCTTAGCAGTAGTTATTGCATTCATCATTTTAGCAAAATAGTTAATTTTAGTAATAAAATAAAATAACTAAGAAAAATAGGAGCAGTTAGTAAATGGAAAATTTAGTATTTTTAGCTACTGAACACGCTTCTCATCAAGGTTTTAATCTAGGAAATATGGCTATTAACATAATAGCTGTGTTAATCTTATTAGTATTACTGAAAAAATTTGCTTGGGACAAACTTATTGATATGTTAGATGAGCGTCAAAGATTAGTTGAAGGTCAACTTGATGATGCTGCTAGAAATCAAAAAGAAGCATTAGTTTTACTTGAAGAAAATCAAGAAAAATTAAAAAATGCTCAACAAGAAATTAAAGTTATGATGGAAGATGCTCGCGAACAATCTAAGATTGAAAAACAAGCTATTCTTGAAGAAGCTCGCAAACAAGCAGAACAATTAAAAGTAAATGCTCAAAGAGATATTGAGGATGAGAAGAAAAGAGCGCTTGAAGAAATCAACAGACAAATTGCTGATTTATCAGTGCTTGTAGCTTCGAAAATTTTAGAAAAAGAATTAGATGACTCAACACAAAGTGAATATGTTGATAAAGTCATTAAAGAGGTAGGGGTGAAATAATGAGTAAGTCAGTATTAGCTAATAAAATTGGATATTCATTATTTGAAGTTGCAAAAGAAAATAACGCATTAGAACAAGTAGCTAATGAGTTACCAGAAGTTGCAAAAGTTATTAATGGAAACTCTGATTTTGTTACATTGATGAACAACCCTAATTTAGAAAAAATAAAAAAAATTAACTTGATTGAAGCGTCATTTGCAGGAGTAAATAAATATGTTGTAAATGTTGTGAAAATCTTAGCAGGAAATCTGCAAATCTCATTAATAAATTTTGTTTTAGAGCAATTTACTGAATTGTTTAATAAACATTCAAATAGCGTTGTTGTAAAAGTTGAATCAGCTTCGCCACTAACTGAAGTTCAGTTAGAAAATCTAAAAGAAAAACTTAAAAATGAGTTACAACTAGAAAAAGTAGAACTTAATAACCTTGTAGACAAGAGTCTTCTAGGTGGGCTTAAACTTACTTACAATAACAAAGTAGTAGATGCTAGTGTTAGAGCAAAATTAAACGCTATAAAGTCAAAAATTTCTACAATCTAGAAGAAGTTGAAACAAGGAGGGACATAAATGGCTATTAGAGCTGAAGAAATTAGTTCATTACTAAAATCACAAATAGAAAATTATCAGTTTGAAGTTAAGTCAACAGATGTCGGTACAGTTATAGAAGTAGGGGATGGTATAGCTCGTGTATACGGTCTTAATGAAATAATGAGTGGTGAGTTAGTTGAATTCACTAAAACAGGGGTTATGGGTCTTGCTCAAAACCTTGAAGACACTAATGTTGGTATCGTAATTTTAGGACCAACAACTGATATTAAAGAAGGAGACGAAGTTCGTCGTACTGGACGTGTTATGGACGTTCCTGTTGGTGAAGAATTAATAGGACGTGTAGTTGATCCATTAGGACAACCAGTTGATGGACGTGGTCCAGTAAATACTACAAAACGTCGTCCAATTGAATCTCCAGCAGTTGGGGTTATGGGACGTAAATCTGTATCAGTTCCTTTCCAAACTGGTATTAAAGCGATCGATGCATTAGTACCAATCGGACGTGGACAACGTGAGCTTATTATCGGGGATAGACAAACAGGTAAAACTGCAGTAGCTATCGACTCAATTTTAGCTCAAAAAGGACAAGATGTTATTTGTATCTATGTTGCAATTGGGCAAAAAGAATCTACAGTACGTAGTGTTGTAGAAACACTTAAAGAACATGGTGCATTAGACTACACTATCGTAGTTACAGCATCAGCATCTCAACCAGCACCACTTCTTTACATTGCACCTTATGCAGGGGTTGCTATGGCGGAAGAATTCATGTTTAATGGTAAAGATGTAGTAATCGTGTATGATGACTTATCAAAACAAGCAGCAGCTTACCGTGAGTTATCATTACTATTAAAACGACCACCAGGTCGTGAAGCTTACCCAGGGGACGTATTCTATTTACACTCACGTCTTCTAGAGCGTGCAGCTCGTGTAAATGAAGATTTTGGTGGAGGAAGTATCACTGCACTACCATTCGTAGAAACACAAGCAGGTGACATTTCTGCATATATTCCAACAAACGTAATCTCAATTACTGATGGACAAATCTTCTTACAATCAGATTTATTCTTCTCAGGTATCAGACCAGCGATTAACGCAGGGCTTTCAGTATCTAGGGTAGGAGGATCTGCACAAATTAAAGCTATGAAAAAAGTATCAGGTACATTACGTCTTGACTTAGCATCTTACCGTGAGTTAGAAAGCTTTGCTCAATTCGGTTCTGACCTAGATCCAGCAACTCGTGAAAAACTAGAACGTGGTAAACGTACAGTTGAAGTTCTAAAACAAGACTTACACAAACCAATTCCAGTAGAAAAACAAGTTATGATTCTTTATGCTTTAACACACGGATTCTTAGATGATGTTGAAGTTAAAGATATTCACAGATTTGAACAAGAATTATATGCGTACTTAGATGCTCATGAAAATGAAGCAGTTAAGCACATTAAAGAAACAAAAGACTTACCAGCAACAGAAGTTATGGATGAAGTAATCGCTGCATTCAAAAAAACTTTTGCTTAAGATGAGAAGTAGTAGAGTAAAGGTGGTGAACTAATTGGCGTCACTAAGAGATATTAAAAACAAAATCAATTCTACAAAGAAAACTAGTCATATTACAAAAGCGATGGAAATGGTTTCCACTTCTAAACTTTTAAAAGCACAATCTAACACACAAAGATTCAATCCTTACATGCAAAAAATGCAAGAAGTGATGGGAACAATTTTTGGTAAAGGAGCTAATATCAAGCATCCTATGTTAGAAAAAAGAGAAGCTAAGAAAACTCTTTATGTGGTAATTACTAGTGATAGTGGTTTATGTGGAGGATTCAATTCTAATATCATTAGAAACTTTGTTAATACTGTTAACGAAAGACATAATGATAGCGAATATGGAATTGTAGCTATAGGTAACTATGGTGCAGAATTCTTCAGAAAAAATGGCTATAATGTAGTTGATAGTTATAGAGATATACCAGATGAGCCAAGTTTCACACAGGTTAAGGAAATTACTAATAAAGTTGTAGGTTATTTCATAGATAAAGAATATGATGAAATCTACATACATTACAATCACTTTGTTAGTATGATTCAACAGGTTGTAACTGAAAGTAAAGTTCTTCCTATAGAAAATACAGATCAATTCGCAAATTCTGATGAGCAACCTACAGGAGCTTATGAATTTGAACCTGGTGAGGCAGCAGTACTAGATGTAATACTACCACAATATGCTGAAAGTATGATTTACGGAAGTATATTAGATAGTAAGGCTAGTGAACATTCTGCAAGAAAAACAGCAATGAAAAACTCAACTGATAATGCAGGAAATATTATTGATACACTTACGATTAAATACAATCGTGCAAGACAAGCTGCAATTACACAAGAAATTACAGAGATTGTAAGTGGAGCAGCAGCAACAAAATAGTAATGAGAAAGGAGAAGCTATTAAGTTAGCAAACAACATATGAATAAAGGTTATATTCTCCAAGTTATGGGACCTGTAGTAGACGTAAAATTCGAATCAGGGCATATGCCTAATCTATTAAATGCTTTAGAAGTATTTATAGAAAAAGGTGATGGAAAAAAAGAAAAATTAGTTCTTGAAGTTTCTCTAGAAATTGGTGATAACGTAGTTAGAACAATTGCGATGTCATCTACTGATGGATTAAATAGGGGAGCAGAAGTAGTAGATACAGGAGCACCAATTACAGTTCCTGTTGGTAACTACACATTAGGTCGTGTGTTCAACGTATTAGGTGAAGCAGTTGACCACGGTGAAGAAGCAGGAGCAGAAGTTCGTAAAGATTCAATTCATAAAGAAGCTCCTACATTCGAAGAATTATCAACACACGTTGAGGTTCTTGAAACAGGTATTAAAGTTATCGACTTACTAGCACCATATATTAAAGGTGGTAAAATCGGTCTTTTCGGTGGTGCGGGAGTTGGTAAAACAGTTCTTATCCAAGAACTTATCAATAACGTTGCACAACAACACGGTGGTCTTTCAGTATTCACTGGTGTAGGTGAACGTACTCGTGAAGGTAATGACCTTTACTATGAAATGAAAGATTCAGGTGTTATTAACAAAACAGCCATGGTATTCGGACAAATGAACGAACCACCTGGTGCTCGTATGCGTGTAGCATTAACAGGATTAACAATGGCGGAATACTTCCGTGATGAAGAAGGACAAGACGTACTTCTATTCATCGATAACATCTTCCGTTTCACACAAGCAGGTTCTGAGGTTTCTGCGTTATTAGGACGTATGCCTTCAGCCGTTGGTTACCAACCAACACTTGCTACTGAGATGGGACGTTTACAAGAACGTATTACATCAACTAAAAAAGGATCTGTTACATCTATTCAAGCGATCTATGTACCAGCCGATGACTATACTGACCCGGCTCCAGCTACAACATTCGCTCACTTAGATGCAACAACAAACCTTGAGCGTTCATTAACAGAGATGGGTATCTATCCAGCCGTTGACCCATTAGCTTCTACATCAAGAGCATTAGCTCCAGAAATTGTAGGGGAAGAACACTATCAAGTTGCGACTAGAATTCAAAGAACTCTTCAAAAATATCGTGAATTACAAGATATTATCGCTATCTTAGGTATGGACGAATTAAGTGATGAAGATAAGAAAACAGTTGATAGAGCACGTCGTGTTCAATTCTTCTTATCTCAAAACTTCCACGTAGCAGAACAATTCACTGGTCAACCTGGATCATATGTTCCAGTATCTGAATCAGTAGAAGCATTTAAAGGAATCTTAGATGGTAAATATGACTATATTCCAGAAGATGCATTCCGTCTAGTTGGTGGTATTGAAGACGTATTAGAAAAAGCTCGTAAACTAGGAGTAGAAGTATAATACAAATAGGAGGTAAATAAATGAATACTTTAAGTGTAAGCATTGTTACTCCTAATGGAGAAGCTTATAGCGCAAAAGAGGCTTCTATGGTTGTATTAGGGACTACAAGTGGACAAGTTGGGGTAATGGCCAACCACGTTCCAATGGTTGCATCATTAAAAGTCGGACCATTAAAAGTAGTTTTTCCTGATGGCAGAGAAGAATATTTAGCTGTAAGTGAAGGATTTGTGGAAACACATAAAGGCGAAGTAACTATTATAGTTCAAACAGCAGAATTAGATAAAGATATTGACGTTGAACGTGCTCGAAGAGCATTACAACGTGCGGAAGAACGTCTTGCTAAAAAAGAAAATGGTCTTGATGTAAGACGTGCAGAACTAGCTTTAGCTAAAGCTTGTGCCCGTCTGAAAGTATCTGAAAAGTAAAGAAAAAGATATAGTTCATTTCATTTGAACTATATCTTTTTTTATAATTTTAAAGAGATAACTGGGAGTGACTCAAAAATTGTTATTTCGAAATCGATTTTGTCGAGTCACCCCCGCACAGTTTATTAGATATCTAAAAAGCTTTTATAAAGCAAATTTAGATATCAATAAATCACTGCGTCTATTAGTTTTCATATACACCTTGTTAAAATTTATAATTTTTGGGTCAGCCCGAGGTAAAAGTGTATTAGCTATTTTTTCTACGTTTTAATAGTATAGTTGCAGCGAATAATGAAATTCCCAATAAAGTTAAAGCCTTATTAGTAGTTTCTCCAGTTTTAGGAAGTGTTTTTGGTGGGTTTTTAGGAGTTGATTTTGCTCCTTTTGCATTTATAACTGTGAATTTTTTCTCTTCTTGTACTGCAGAAGTATTAATATCTTTTTCATTAGATGCTAATGCTGTTTTAATTTTTGCTATAATAGCAAACTTACTAAAGTGATTTACAGTAAATTGTAAATTTCCACCTGTAGTACTTGAAGGTATTAATTCAATAGAATTATCGTCTTTTAAGTGATATACAAGTATTTCTTTATCTTGTTCATTCTGAAGTAAAGCTATATGTACTGTTCTTGGTACATTTAGTTTAACTGTTTTATTATCTTTTTGTAATTCTAAATCAACAACCCTAATAGATGAAATTTCATCTTTATTATTAATTCCATTATTTTTATCATTTATTATTTTTGCTTTTAATTCTTCTAAATCTATTTTATTAGTAATATCAGTTGCTTTAAAACTGATTTCTTCGGCATGGTTAGAGTTTAGTTCTACACTGATATTTTGATCTTTTGATTTAATTACAACAGTTGTTGTTTCTTTGTTGATAGTTAGTTCTGGAAGTTTTGGAACACTAGGTGCTCTTTCTGGGTTTCTAAATTCAGAAACTTTACCATCTTTATCGATAACAACTTTATTTCCATTTGTTGAAAGTCCATCAATTTTTCCAGTGAAAGGTTTCAGAGCCTCAGCAATAGGAGCGTCAGCAGGAGTATTGAATTCAGAAACATTCCCATCTTTATCAACTACTACTTTATTGCCATTTTCAGAAAGTCCATTAACTTTACCAGTGAAAGGTTTAAGAGCTTCGGTAACAGTAGCATCAGTAGGAGTATTGAATTCAGAAACATTACCATCCTTATCAACAACTACTTTATTACCATTTTCAGAAAGTCCATCAATTTTACCAGTGAAAGGTTTAAGAGCCTCAGCAATAGGAGCGTCAGCAGGTGTGTTGAATTCAGAAACATTACCATCCTTATCAACAACTACTTTATTACCATTTTCAGAAAGTCCGTCGATTTTCCCAGTGAAAGGTTTAAGAGTATCAGCAAGAGGGACGCCAGTAGGAGTATTGAATTCAGAAACATTACCATCCTTATCAATAACTACTTTATTACCATTTTCAGAAAGTCCATCAATTTTACCAGTGAAAGGTTTAAGAGCCTCAGCAATAGGAGCGTCAGTAGGTGTGTTGAACTCAGAAACATTACCGTCATTATCAACAACTACTTTATTACCATTTTCAGAAAGTCCGTCAACTTTACCAGTGAAAGGTTTAAGAGCATCAGCAACAGGAGATTCATTAGGAATTGAATATTCATATTTTGTACCATATTCATTTTCTCTTACTTTATTTCCATTTTCGGCAACAACTGTTTTTCTAATGTTTGGATGCATTATGAATTGATTATTATCTTGGAATAATTGTCCCATTTCCAGAAGTATTTTTTCTGAATTATTTTTTGCGGCAAACATAACTCCAAGAGGAAGATTATTTTCACTCTTATAAACTGGTAAAGAGATAGCAGGATTTCCTGTTAAGTTAAATAGCCATGTAAATGGTGTTCTTCTCATCATTGGTTCCCATTGTTTTACTAGTAGATTGAATCTCTCTTTTGGATCTTTTATTTGATTAATATTATAAAGCTTTTCTTCAACCTCTGGATCTACATAAGGGTCAACTTTTTTATCGTTAGATGGTGCTGTCACAGCATTCGTTGCCATTAAGAATAAATCATATTTTTTATAAAATTCGTTCATTTGATTTATATATTCAGACATTGGTTTTGCAGAAGAAATATCAGTGTTAACAGTCTTACCTTTATATGACGATGTTCCTAGTGCATAAGTTGCAGGATCTAAATCGCGTTTATTATCTTCAGTAGCTACTTTTGCGGGAGCAGTGTATGCTCCACCAATAGCTCCAATTGTATAAGTTCTGATTCCTTCGTAACCATCAATAGGGAATTCATTTATTTCTTCTACAGTGAAGCCTTGTTTTCTAAGAAATTCAACAGCTTTAAGAACGGCCTTTTTTCCATCTTCACTTAATTCAACATCTCTTAATGGTGTTTTAAGTGAATACGCAATTTTTAATTTTTTCAAATCAGTTGGAACTTCTTCTAGTGTTTTAGGTTTGTTGATTGTTGTCTTGTCAAAATATGCCTTAGCATCTTCGATAGTTTTTACTAGAGGGAATTTTACTACATGACCCGTAGGTTTTAAACCAATTAAACCTGTCCATGAAGCAGGGATACGAATTGAACCACCAGCATCACTACCGCTTGCAATTGATACCATTCCACTTGCTACAGCACCTGCGCTTCCTCCTGAAGAACCACCTGTATTTCGACTTGGATCCCAAGGGTTACCAGCAGGTCCGAATAATTTAGAATCTGTGATATTTCTAGTTCCTAGTTCAGGGTAGTTAGTTTGTCCAAGTATTACAAATCCAAGTTTTTCGAATTCTTTTGCGACAGCTCCACTAAACTTAGAGACCTTACCTTTATTAAAATAGATACCATTAGAAGTATCACCATCTTTTAGTAAATCTAATCCTTTAATTAATGTAGGAACTCCTAAGAATGGTTGTTCTTCCCAGTTTACAGGATTAGCGGCAAGATTACCTGCTTTTACTCTCTCGTCTATTTCTTTAGCAGTTCTATATGCTTCATCGATAATAGCTTTAGGAATTTTTCCATTTTCAGTAGTGAGTACAGCATTTAATTTAGGATTTTCATCTGAAATAACTTTATATGCTAGATCAACTAACTCTGTACTTGTTACTTTTTTCTCACGAATTAGTTTAGCAAGTTCAAGAGCACTTTTTTGTTTATACTCTGCTACAGTAAATGGGATTGTAGGTTTAGAAGATGTGTTTTCTTCAGTATTAGTAGTAGAAACCTCATTATTACTACTATCTACATTAGGTTTAACATCTGTAGTTGAAGATGAATTTGTAGCAGTGTTAGAAGTTGGGGTTTCAGTAGTTGAAGTTCCGTTATTGCTAGCTGTATTATTAACTGGTGCAGATACTGTATCACTGTTTTCATTAGCATGGGCTTGGTTGTCGGTTGCTAAGACAGGAAATAGTGTAGTAGCTGCAAATGCTGGTATAAGAACGTATTTTAGATTTTTCTTTTTCATTTTTGACTCCTAATTTAATGAATAATAAATAAGCTGTTATATGCTTTGCTACTTAATTATACTCTGATATTCGCTATCAATCAAGGATATAGAATTAAAAAATAGAAAAAAATATAAGTGTCTTAATATTATCTTTTATTAGATAATATTAAGACACTCTAAATTGTTAATTTTATATAAGATTAGTATCCTTTAAGTGCATTTAGACGAGCTTCAGATTGTCCTTTACCGTCTTTTTTCTCACCTTTGTATACTGCAGATTCCCATGATCCGTACATAGGGTTAGGGAAGATGATGAATTTATCCCCAAATTCAGCTTTTAATTGTTCAAACATTTTATCTCTATCAGCTTCTGATTTAGTTGAGAATTCAGCGAAGTCAACTAAGTTATCCCCAAATAACATAACTAGGTTAGTATGTTTAATAACTTCTTGACGACGTCCTTCTTTAGACTTGTCACCTTCTTTTTTGAACATTAGGTGATCGCGTCCTTGAACTGGAAGACCTTGTGCTTCAAGGTTTTTAATTGTAGCATCTATTTGTGCATCAGTTCTGTCAGAAATGTAGTAAATTTGAACTTTATTTTTGTCAGCAAATTGTAAGAATTCTTTAGCTCCAGCCACTGGTGTAGCTTCTGCTTTTTGAACCCACTCGTCCCATAATTTTGGATTGAATGCAGTTCCATCTTTAACCATTTTTACTTGGAATGGTATGTTGCTTAATACTGTTTCATCAATATCTAAGACGATAGAATATGGTTTATCAGTAGGCTGTTTTAATAGTTCTTTTAACTTATTAGTAGCAACATTGTAACCTTGTTGGTATAATGCATCTACTTCAGCAGCATTTTGATACCATAAAGCTCCCATTGTATTTTCGCGTGATCTAAGTTGATCGTAAGTAAGAGTTATCTTGTTATCTCCACTCTTATTTTCTTCTTTTTTTTCTTCAGTTTTTTGTGCACAACCTGTTGCAAGAACAACAGTAGCTAATACTGATGAAATAGTCATAACAAATTTTTTATTTTTCATAATAAATATAGCTCCTTTTATTGTCTATAACTATAAGTATAATTTATTAATTAGGAAATTTCAATATGAAATTATTTTTTAAAAATTTATAATTTAAATATTTTAATATAAAATATTTAAATTAACGTTGAAAACGATTTATGAAATGATAATAAAACAAAATTAGTATTATTTTTATTTGAAGAATAATGATTTGTATTTTCTCGATTGAAATACAGAATTTTATATGCTATACTGAAATTAGGTGTTTTGAAACGCTTACTATAAGATTTCTTATAGATAATCACAATTAAATAATGAATTAAAAAGTTTAGTTTGTCATATAATTTTACTTAAAAGAAATTCAGGTTGTAAAAGGGATGAAAATATGAGTTATCTTATAGGAGTAAAATAATTAACAGGGGGAAAAACACATGACAATAAAAGTTGCTATTAATGGTTTTGGTCGTATTGGGAGATTAGTCTTAAGACAGATTCAAGCTCAGCATGCAGATGATATTGAGGTTGTAGCTGTCAATAGATCAAGAATGAGACCGATAAATCAAATAGTTTATCTGTTAAAATATGATACAACGCAAGGACCTTTTCCAGGGACTGTAGAAGAAGGAGAGGGAGCGTTTATCGTAAATGGTAAAGAAATTAAGGTTTTTGGAGAACCAGATCCAGAAAATTTACCATGGAAAGAGTTAGGTGTAGATATTGTTCTAGAATGTAGTGGACGTTTTAACAGTAAGGATAAAGCTGAAGCGCATATAAGAGCGGGAGCTAGGAAAGTCCTACTTTCTGCACCAGGAGGCTCAGATGTCAAAACTATTGTATATAATGTTAATCATGAAATACTAACTGGAGAAGAGACTGTAATCTCGGGTGCGTCATGCACTACAAACTGTCTTGCTCCAATGGCAAAAGTATTACATGATAAATTCGGTATTGTACATGGTTTAATGACAACTATCCACGGATATACAGGAGATCAGCATACTTTAGATGGATCTCATAACAAGGGGGATTTTAGACGTGGACGAGCAGCCGCAGAAAATATAGTACCGAATACTACAGGTGCTGCTAAGGCTATAGGATTAGTTATCCCAGAGTTAAATGGACGTTTAGATGGAGCAGCTCAAAGGGTACCCGTTCCAACTGGTTCGTTAACAGAATTATTTGTAACTATTGAAAAAAATGCTACTGTGGAAGAAATTAATGAAGTAATGAAAAAAGCAGCTAATGAATCATATGGATATACGGAAGATCCTATAGTATCTTCAGATATAATAGGAATGAGTTATGGTTCATTATTTGATGCTACACAAACAAAAGTTATTGGACAGGGCAAAAATCAAATGGTTAAGGTTGTTTCTTGGTATGATAATGAAATGTCATACACTGCACAACTAATTAGAACATTGAGATATTTTGTAAAATTAGTATAGAATATAAATTATAAGGCTAGGAATCTAAAAAAGGTTTCTAGCCTTTTTTGATTTCCATTATTATTTACTTAGTCATTTACTAAAAAAATTATTATTTTTCTGAATATAATGATAATATGATATTTTTTAGTTTTTGATTGTGTTATTACAAAGAAAAAGGTAATTAAAATAAAAAAATTACGTTATTTAAACTTATCTGTTCGACCTAAAGAGGTGTTGAAAAAGCACTTATATTACTATATTATAGTAGGTGTAATACAACAAAAAGTATAAAATAAATTTATAAATATGGAGAAAAAGTATGAAGAATTTATTTAGTAGAAAAGAAATATTTTCAATAAGAAAATTTAGTATGGGAGTAGCTTCAGTAATAATAGCTTCAAGTCTAATTGTGTCATCTCAAGCTAATGTACAATTGTTGAAAGCAAAAGAAAATATAGAAGTGCAGGCTAATAAAGATATTAATATACGTGTCATAGAAAGAGATGGAGGAGCTGTAATTGAGCTAGCTGCAACTAAAGATTTAACAGATATAGATGTAAATGTAATGTTAAATGGAAATAGAGTAGCTTCATATCACATTGAAAATATAAAGGCTGGACAAAAAATAGATAAGAAAGTAACAAAAGAACAGCTAGAAAAAATTAAAAAATTGATATCGAATGGGCAAAAAACTTTACCTAACACAGCAATAGTGGAAAGAAGTGTTTCACAAACAATTAATATTGCAGGTAATAATTTAAGAGTAGATGTTAAGTATCATGTAGAAGATAATTCAGTGCCGGAAATAAAACCAGAAAAACCAGAGATGAAACCAAAGCCTGAGGTGAAACCAGAAAAACCAGAGATGGAACCAAAGCCTGAGGTGAAACCAGAGAAACCAGAAGTAACTCCAACGCCAGAAGTAAAACCAGAAAAACCAGAGGCAAAACCAACGCCAGAAGTAAAACCAGAAAAACCAGAGGCAAAACCAACGCCAGAAGTAAAACCAGAAAAACCAGAGGCAAAACCAAAGCCAGAAGTAAAACCAGAAAAACCAGAGGTGAAACCAACGCCAGAAGTAAAACCAGAGGAAAAACCAACCCCTGAGGTAAAACCAGAGAAACCAGAAGCAAAACCAACCCCTGAAGTAAAACCAGGACAACCAGAAGTAAAACCAGCGCCAGGAGTAAAACCGGAGAAACCAAAGGAAAAACCCACTCCTGAAGTAAAACCAGAGAAACTAGAGGTGAAACCAACTCCAGAAGTTAAACCGGAGAAACCAGAGATAAAACCAACGCCAGAAGTAAAACCAGAAAAACCAGAGGTGAAACCAACCCCTGAGGCAAAACCAGAGAAACCAAGTGACAATGTAAATACAACTAAACCTGTAGGAGAAGAAAATAATAAAAAAGATGAAGAAGTAATTATTAAAGACAAAAATCTAAGAAAATTGATAAATAAAAATATCGATACTTCGCGAGCTGATGACGAAAAAATTACTAGAAAAGAAATAGAGTCATTAAAAGAAATTAGTATGAGAGATATAAAAGATAATCCGATACTAAAAGCAAAATCTTTAAAAGATACTCCTGAATTTAAGTTTATTCAATCATATGGTATTACAAATTTATCTGGATTGGAAAATGCTGTGAATTTGGAAAAACTAGATTTAGGGGAAAATGAAATAAGTGATTTGTCACCTATAGCTAAATTAAACAAATTATTAAAACTTTCATTAATAAGAAATAGAATCTCTGATCTAACTCCTATTTCAGAATTAACGAATTTAGAGTATTTAGACTTATATGCAAATAAAATTGAGGATATTTCACCTTTAGCTAAACTGACTAATCTAAGACATTTGGATCTTCATAATAACAATAATCAAACAGGAGACCCAGTTCATCCAACTGTTAGTGGTGGTATTAATGATATCTCTGCAGTTAGAAATATGTCGAAACTAGAATTGTTGTCATTAGGAAGTAATAATATAACAGACATAACTCCTATAAAAAATTTAACTAATGTTAAAGATTTAGTGTTAAGTGGAAATCATATAAGTAATTATGAGGGGCTGGAACAGTATATTTCTGATATTTTAGCTAAGCAAATGTCAGGTGAAGGGAGTGTTAGTTTTGCAGGTCAAAGATTAAATTACGATAAAACAGTTGACGTTTCAAAAACTAATGTATCAATAGATAGTCCATTTAGAGGAATTAATGAGCTAGGAGAAAAAATAGCTAAAGTTTTTGAAAGTGATGAACCTGTTAATCTATTTTCAACAGTTACTACTAATGTAGAAGGAGTAAGTGCAACATACAATCGAGAAACTTCAAAATTTGATTTTACATTTACTGAAGAGTTTTTAAATAAAAATCAAGGTAAAGTAGTACCAATAGATTTAAAATTATCAGTTGATGACTATACTTGGAATATAAGAAATATTAAATTAAACATTAAAGAAAAAGTTGCTGAACCTAAAAAATTAGTCATTGATGATTTAGTTGTAACAAATGAAAATAAACCTGTAACTGATAAGCTAACATACATACTAGTTAACAAAAAAAATGACAATGAAGTAATTGAAAAAAATACTAATAAAGGAATGTTAAGTGGACTTGAACTTACTAAAGATGAAGTTTATACATTATCTCTAAATGATAATGAGAAATATCAGATGGAAGATATTGATGTAGTAGCAAAAGAAGAGGATGGATTCTCTGTATTATATAATGTAAAAACTAACGAAATAATACAAAATTTAGAAGTGAAAAAAATAGAAAAAGAGGAAACACCTGAGGATGATGTAGTTACATTGGATGGTATTACTGCAAAAGTGACTAATAGTTCAGGTGCTCCAATTAGTAATGTTCCATTTAGACTGTTTGAGTATGATGGTATTATTCCAAATATTGTAAAACAAGAAAAAACTGGTGAAGAAGGTACATTAACATTTACTGCTAATAAACTTAAACCTAATAAAAAGTATGAATTAAGAATTGAAAAAAGAGATTCAGCATTTAATAGAGAGAATGTTATATTTACAACTGATGAAGATGGAGAAATTGTAAGTATTGATAATAAAGCAGTTACCGAACAAACTACTGGAGTAATTGATTTTAAAGAAGAAAGAAAAAATGATAAAGAAATAAAAACAATTAAATCATATTATAAAGTAGTAGATGAGAATGGAAATCCTGTTGAGAATGTTGAATTGTCTGTAAATGGTATTAGAACGAAAATTACAACATTGAAAAATGCTAGATCTAATAAAAATGGTATTGTAGAGTTGGATTTAGAAACTAAAGTTAATGGTGTAGATTATATAGTAAATGTATCAAAAAATGACCAATTCAACTGGGAATTCAGACCTGATTCAGTGAATTTAAATGTTTCAGAAGAAGGGAAAATCTCATATAATGATTTGAATAAAAATTATATATTAGAAGATTATAATGGTACTAAGATTCCAGTATTTGTGGTGAAAAAAATAGATTTAAATTATTTAAAAACAGATTTAAAAGAAAAAATCAAAGAAGCGGAAGCAGAATTAGAAAAATCACCTAATAAAGAATTAAAAAATATTGTAAATTCAGCGAAAGAGGAACTTGCTAAATCAGAGACTTTACCAATTTATGTAAAAGGTTATATAGGAAACTTGACAACTGCATTAGAAAAAATTAAAAAATCAAAAGAAGATGAGAAACCACTTAAAAAAGGTACTATTCCTGAAATGTTAGTTAGAAACGGAAAAACTCCTGAATTAAGTGAGGTGACAGTTGAATTCATTAATAAAAATAATCCAAAAGATAAAGTTATCGCTACCAGTGAAAATGGTATGTTATCTAATGTTCAGTTAACTGTTGGAGAAGAATATATTATTAAGATAAAAGGAAGAGAAGATGAAGTATTCCATGATAATCTCGTATTAAAAGAAAAAGAGGGAGAATTTATTCCATATAAAGTAGGAACAGATGAATTTTATGATTCTATAGATTTAGGTGAATTAAAAAAAGAAGAAAAACCCAAAGAGGATTTAAGTAAAATACGCGGTGAACTTGAAAAATTAGTTAGCAGAGAATTAAGAACAGAAAAAGGTTATATCGCTAACGAAGGAAATCAACCAGCTAATAATGCGTGGATTTTTTCTAAAACAGAAGCAGAAAAAGTACTTAGAAATCCGAATGCCACTAAGGAACAATTAGAAAATGAAATAAAAAACCTTGCTAAAAGAACAAATGAAGCAATAGTAGGAAGTGAAAAAACAAAAGTTAAGAAATTAATTGTCGCATCAGATAAAGACAATGAAGATAAGTTAAAATTAAGAGCAGAATTAAATGCAGCCAAAACTATAGAAGAAGTTAAGGCTATTGCTGAAAAAATAGGAGGGAAAGTAACTCCCCCTGGTGAAGGGAATGTGGATTCTAAACCGGAAACTCATGAAGAAAATAATTCTGGAGCAAAACCAGAAAATCCCGAGGTGAGCAAACCTAATAAATTGGAAAATGAGGGGAATGTTTCAACAGGAAATAATAAAATAGTGTCTATTAAAGAAGCTATCGTTCAAAATAAATTGTCAGGTAAGGGTGGGTTATTATTACTTGATGTAGAAGTTAAAAATACAGATGTAAACAAAGTAGGACTCGTTGCTTATCGAGATGGTGTAAAAACAGAGAATGTAACAATAGATAAATTTTTAACTGAATCAACTAATAAAGTGAGTTACACTATTACTGTTCCAAAAAATGAAAGTGATAAAGAAGTAAATTACAAATTTGTAGCTACCGTAGATGGAAAAGAAACGGATAAATATTTAGAAAAAACACAAGAAGCATTTGTAAAAGATTCTAAAATAACAAATTATTCATTAGAAAATGAAGTTCTCCAAGGTAAAGGAGTAGGTACTTTAGTTTTAAAAGGGGATAATTTGACTACAAGTAATGTGAAAATAAGAGTATTTAATTCTGATTCGATAGAAGAAAATAGTTCATTAACAAGCAGTGTTGTTTATGAAAAACGCAATAATGATATTTTAGCGAAAATTAACTTCCCAGAAAATAATGAGAGTAGTTCAAAATCATATAAAATTAAAATTTATCAAAACGGTAAAGAGGTTAATATTACAACATTAGACAAAAGAGATAGACGAGATAAGCCCACATTTACGGTAGTGGGTAGAAATCAAGATAGTACAAAACCAGTATTATCAAATTTGACAATTACATCATATAGAACTAGTGGGACTGGTGCTGTGAATGACGGGATAGAAAAAACTGAAACAACTGTAGCATCGAATCAAGTTAGTAAAAAAACTGAAGTTCACCTTTACGGAGCTAATTTGAATGAAGTAAAAACAAAAGTTGAGATAGTTGACCAAAATGGAGTAGAGTGGCCTATAGAAGGAGCTGAGAGTGATCTTATTAAAATGGTTCTTGCAGGTAAGAGTGGTGTAAATAATGGTATTCTTGGAAATGGAACATTCCAAATTGCTGAAATAATTTTACCAGGTAATTTAAAAGAGAATATGAAATTCACTTATACTTTTGCGGTGGATGGAACAAATTTTGATACAACTCATAAAGTACACGCTATTGTTGAAAAGACAGGCGGACAAGTAGATCCAGTGGTAAAAACTATAACACTTAAATATCAAGATGAAACTGGTAAAAAGATTGCTGAAGATAAAGTATTAAAAGCATATAGTCACTTCCCAGTTTCAGTAGGGAAAGCTGACTTAACAGGGTATACATTTGTTAAAGTAAAAGATATTAGTGCACTTAATGATAGAATTGGAGAAAAAACAGAAATAATATATGTATATAAGAATTCTAATGGTGATTCAATGACAGCAGAAAAACCAAAAGTTGAAGATTCAAATAACGGAACACAGCCAGTGGTTAATGAAGATGTTAAGAAATTAAAAGAACAACTACAGAATCTTGTAGCAAAAGACCTAAGAACTGAATCTAATTATAAAATGCAAGGAACTGGAGAAGAAACTGCTTGGCTGAATTCAAGAAATAATGCAGAAAAAGTACTATCTAAGGCTGGCGCTGATAAAAATGAATTAGAGATAAGAATTAATAAATTATCTGCAGCTATAAAAACGCTTGAGAAAGCAAATGCTCAGAAAAATAGTAGTTCTGCAGAAGTAACACCTTCAAATAATAATTCAACTTCTATGACTGAAGAGTTGAAATTAGTTAAAGAGGAAGCTAAAAATAAGGTATTGAATTCTGAGTTTATTCAAGATAAAACAAAATATATCAAGAGAATCAAAGAAGCATCAACTGTTGAAGTATTAAAAGTACTTATCTCTGAAATAGAGAAACTAAATAACAACGAGGGTATAAAACCTAAAACTGAGGAGAATATATCAGAAACTACTGAACAACTGAAAGAGAAACTGCAAGCATTAGTAGATAATGATTTAATGAAAACTGACAAGTATACTCAGGCAGCCCCAGAATTAAAAACTGAATATAAAAAAGCAAGAGCTTTAGCTAGAAACTATTAAATGAAGATACTTCAAAAGAGGGGATAAAAGAACAAATACAAGTCTTAGAAACTGTTATTAAAAAAATCACAGCATAATAAAAATATCGACTGAAACTTAATTATTTCAGTCGATATTTTTTATATATTAATAAGTCTTAGTATTTTATCGTAATATGAGTAGTTATTTTCTAAGATATTTTTTTCTTCTTTTACAAGTTCAGGTTCATCGGTAATAATACCATCTGCAGGGCTTTGTAAGTATCTAGTAATTAAAGCTGGATCATTTATTGTCCAGACAAAAACTTTTTTGTTTTGTTTTTTAGCTTGTTCTACTAGACGGTCCCTATACGAGAAGTCTTCTATTACGAAAAAGTCGACGCTACTTTGTTGAAAGTTTCCAAATTGAAGAGGGATTACATAACCAGTTTCTAAATTTGGTGCTTTTGTTTCAAGGTCTTCCATAACTTTAGAATTAAGTGACATGAATTTATAATTTTCAAGTTTTAATCTTTTTATCTCTTTAATAAGGATGTCGACGTAGTTACTTGGTTCACCACCATGAGGTTTTAGTTCTATTACTAGATTCATATTTAAATCCTTAGCTTTATTTACAAATTCTTCTAAAGAAGGTATTTTACTAGTATGGTTTCCTTGTTTTATTTGTAGACCAACAACCTCATCGAACGTCATATCTTGAACTCGTTTATTAACACCTGCAAGTCTTTTAAGGTTATAGTCATGCATTACAACGAATTTATTGTCTTTAGTTAGCAATATATCTAATTCTACGTAATTAGCTCCGACTTCAGCCGCACCTTCAAGAGCTTCGATAGAATTTTCTACACCTTTATAGACATAACCTCTATGAGCGATTGTTTCACTATTTTTGTTGACTCCATTTCCATAAATATTAAAACCATTAATAATAGAAGCAAGAATAATTATTATAGTAGTAAAGGTTGCTACTAATCTCGATTTATTCTTATTTTCGTTAAGGTTATTTACTAGTTCTTCTGATATTTCATTTTGATCTATTAGTACAGTTACTAATGAAGTTATGACCGTTACTTTTGAAATTACTCCAAGAAAGAATATAATTGCACTTATTGCCGAGAAAAATAAGGTTTGAACTATAGGATTATTACCATCTTTGTCAATATAAATACATAAGAAGGTGATAACACCGATTAAAATTACTGCAATAATGATGTATATTATTTCAAATAAGATAATAGTGAATACAAGTTTTCTTTTACCGGTTTTTGTAAGTTCCCAACTTCTTTTAATACTATCGAGTATATTCTCATCACCAACAGCAGTTAGGGGTAATGTAAAAATCAACCTAAGATTGAGATAGGCGAAAACAATCATTATTATTCCCCAAATGATAAAACCACTATTTGTTTTCATTATTTCACTGCTAATAAACTTTGGAATGAAGAGATTTTTAGCAAGAACGGATCTTACACCTATATTTACTGTAGGAATAGTAATTATGAAATAAATTATAAAAAATAGAGTTTGAAAACCTGCCAAATTTTTTGTTTTATTCCATGCATTCTTTAAGATTTTTCGATATGAATATTTCTTATCTGTTAGTTGTCCGTATATTGTAAATGTCAGTATAGAAAATTCTATAAACATAAAAAATGCTACGATAAGTATTAAAAAATTGAGAATTATAAAACTATAGGGATTGGTTAGTATGTGAAGGATATTGTTTTTATCAAGATATTCTTCACCTGCCAGAGTAAGTGCTAGTTGAAAAACTCTAGCGATTAACCATAAACCACATACAAGAATTAGTTGAATTATAGCAGCTATTGAAATGTATGTGAATTTATATCGATTAATGTTTGTAAAAACACTAGTAAATAGATTTTTAATTGAAAAATCCATATAAGCCTCCTATTTTATAGTTATTAGATTATAACAAAAATAATACTTTGAAGCAAGGAAGTTACTATTTATAAAAAATTATGGTAACGTTACTTTTTTCTCTTGACAATTTGATATTAAGAGGTGTACAATAAAAAAGTAACGTTACCATTTGTATTTTGGTAAATGTTAAGAGTCATTATATTAAAATTTAAAAATATAAAGGAGAAAGAACTATGGACTTAAAAAAAGTTGTTAAAGAAGTTGTTGAACATAGTGGTGGTGAGGAAAACTTACGCTCTGTTGTTCACTGCGCAACTCGTCTTCGTTTAGAATTAAACGATGAAAAAAAATATAATAAAGAAAAATTAGAGGATATTGAAGGTGTTAAAGGTGTATTCTTTAATAATGGTCAGCTTCAATTAATCTTCGGAAGTGGTCTTGTTCAACAAGTTTACGCAGCATATAATGAAGTATTCAAAGGTGCTGCATCAAATAGTGAAGAAGATTCAAGTGAAACTGTTAAAAAACCAAAAGGAAATCCGCTTCAACGTTTCGTAAAAATGTTAAGTGATATTTTCGTTCCAATTATTCCAGCGATTGTTGCTGGTGGTCTTTTAATGGGTATCAATAACGTATTAACAGCTAAAGATTTATTCTACACTGGTAAATCAGTTATTGAAGCTAACCCAGGTATCGCAGGTCTAGCAGACATGGTTAACGTATTTGCTAATGCGCCGTTCGTATTCTTACCTGTATTAATTGGATTCTCTGCTACTAAACGTTTTGGTGGTAACCCATATCTTGGGGTAGCACTTGCGATGTTAATGGTTCACCCAGATGTAATGAACTTCTATACATTTGGTAAATTAGATCCATCTACAAACCAACTTCTTGCACCAGCTTTAGATATCGTTAACCAAAGTGGTCAAGCTGTAGAAGGTCTTCAAAGAGTTACAACTCTTGGGTACTGGGATGTATTCGGATTTAAGATCGCTAAAGTAGGATATCAAGGAACTGTATTACCGATTCTTGCAGCTGCTTGGTTATTAGCTACAATCGAAAAATTCTTACGTCGTGTAACTCCATCATGGTTAGATAACTTAACTACACCATTAATTTCATTATTCGTAACAGGATTCGTAACATTCGCATGGATGGGACCAGTACTTCGTGAAGCTGGTACTTTACTTGGTCAAGGATTACAGTGGTTATACATGCAAGGCGGATTCGTAGGAGCAGCAATCTTCGGTTTATTCTACGCACCAATCGTAATTACTGGATTACACCAAAGTTTTTCAGCTATCGAAACTCAACTACTAGCTGCAACAGGATTAACATTTATTTTCCCAATCGCATCTATGTCTAACGTAGCTCAAGGTGCAGCGGTTCTTGCAGTATTAGTATTCTCTAAAAACACAAAAATGAAATCAATCTCATCAGCATCTGGTATTTCTGCTTTACTAGGTATTACAGAGCCAGCTATGTTCGGGGTTAACTTAAGACTTAGATATCCATTCTACGGAGCTATTGCAGGAAGTGCAGTAGGAAGTGCATGGATTGGATTAAACAAAGTATTTGCATCAGCATTAGGTGCAGCTGGTCTTCCAGGATTCTTATCAATTCCTGCAAACCATTGGTCAACATTTGGTATTGGTTTAGCATTATCATTCATCGTTTCATTCTCAGTAACAGCATACTTCTTCAAAACTAAGAAGGAACTTGTAAATGCTAGCTAATAACTGGAAACAAAATCTTCATTTAGAACCTACTAAAGGTTGGCTAAACGATCCGAATGGATTAGCTTACTTTAAAGGTAAATATCATATTTTTCACCAATATTCTTATGAAGTAGAAGGTGGATTAAAACTATGGTATTACTATACTAGTAGTGACCTAAAAAATTATGAAGATCGTGGCGTATTCCTTACACCAACTATAGAAGAAGAAAAAAGTGGTGTTTATTCAGGGAGTGCCAATATAGAAGATGGGAAATTAGTCTTCTACTACACAGGAAATGTGAAATATAAAGGTGATTATGACTACGTTCATGAAGGACGTGGTCATAATACCATATCTTTTGAAACGGAAGATGGAATTAATTTTACTGAGAAAAAATGTCTGTTAACTACAGATGATTATCCTAATATGTCAAATCATGTTAGAGATCCTAAAATATTTGAAAAAAATGGAAAAAATTATTTAGTTCTTGGAGCTAGAGATAGCAATGATTATGGATGTTTATTAGTATTCGATAAGGATACTCTTAAACCATATAAAACTATTTACTCAGAAAAAAATCTAGGATTCATGTGGGAATGTCCAGATTATTTCGAAGTAGATGGTAAAGAAATTTTCATGTTCTCACCTCAGGGTATTACAAGAATGTATCCAAATTATGGAAATATGTACCAAATTGGATATTCTGTAGTTGAAGAGGGAATTGAGAATGTTGATAAATTAGATAACTTCACATTACTAGATTATGGACATGATTTTTATGCATCGCAAACATTTTTAGATGAAGATGATAATCGTGTGCTTATCGGTTGGATGTATGTACCAGATAGTAGCTATACTAATCCAACTACGAAGTTTGGTTATCAAAACTGTCTAACTGTTCCGCGTGTAGTAAATTACAAAGATGGTAAGGTTAGACAAACGTTACACAAATCGGTGAAAGATTTATTAGGTAACGATATTAAAACTAATGACTTTAACAAAAATACATGGTATTATAAACAAGAACATAGCGATAAGTTTGAAATTAGCGTAGCTGATTTTAAAGTAAGCTATGACAATAAAGAATTGAAAGTATCTTTTGGAACTAGTGGTTATGGAAGAGATGATAGAAAATATAAACTGGATTTAGAAAATGTGGAAATAGTATTTGATAGTTCATCTATTGAATTATTCGCAAATGAGGGATCTTTTGCACTTTCAACAAGATTTTATCCAGAAAATCATAATGTTAATATCTTAGCCACTGATTATTTAGCAAAAGAACTTGGAGCAATTGAAATTAGAGAGGAGAACTAAAATGGCAGTTTTATGTATAGGAGAAATGCTAATTGACTTTATTGGAGAAGGTGTAGGTACAATCGATAAAGTAAAATCGTTTAAAAAAGAGGCTGGTGGATGTGTAGCTAATGTGGCTTGCGTGGCACAAAAACTAGGACATAAGAGTTATTTATTAACATCATTAGGACAAGATGGTTTTGGTGATTTTCTAGAAAATACTTTAAAAAATGAGAATGTAGATTGTAAATATGTGAGTCGTAAAGCTGATAGTTTTACACCATTAGCATTTGTTTCTTTAGATGAAACTGGAGACCGTTCATTTAGTTTTTACTTTAAAGGTTCATCAACATTAAGAATTAGTAAAGAAGATGTTGAAAAAGTTGATTTATCTGAAATTGAAGCAATTCATTTCGCAAGTATCGCTATTCAAGAAGAATCAAAAGATAGCCATCACTTATTATTAAAAAAGGCTAAAGAAGCTGGAGTGTTAATTTCTTTTGATGTTAATTTACGATTCAATCTTTGGGATGATCACAAATTATATCTTGAAACTATTAAAGAATTCTTACCTTATGTTGATGTAATAAAAGTTGCTGATAACGAATTAGAATTCCTAACTAGAACTACTAATATCGAAGAAGCATTGAAAAAAGACTTCAGTCACATGAAAGTTGTTCTTTATACTAAAGGAGAGCATGGTGCGGAAGTTTATTATGAAAATCATAAAGTAGTGACTGAAATACCTAATATAAAAGCAGTTGATACTACTGGGGCAGGCGATGCGTTCGCAGGTTCATTCTTATCAAAATTATTAAATCATGAAGATCTAAATAATATTTCTGAAGAAGATTTAGCACAAATGGCTAAATTTGCGACAAACTACGCTAGTTTAACAACTACAAAAACAGGTGCAATTTCAAGTTACTTAACAGAAGAAGAATACAATAATTTAATATAATTTTTAAAAAATAAGTCCTAATTAGGGCTTATTTTTTTCCCTCAGGTAACACGATAGAATTTCTAAAAATATTTAGAATAATATTTTCTAAACAAAATAAATAAATAAATAAAGGGGGTTATTTACAGATTTAATAATAATAAACTAATATTATTTTATTTATTTTATATTTTAGAATATATAAAATATAAAATAAAAGTTAGAATTTATGATGTATATACATCGTAAATTAAAAAATAATTATTCAAATATAGTTTTAATTTTGTTATAATATGTTTATAGAAATAAATAAAGGGGGATATTCATGGAGAAATATTCATTAAGAAATGACTTCTTGGGGGAAGTTATTGGTTCATTTATATTAGTTCTTTTTGGAACGGGCTCTGTGGCAGCAGCGGTATTATATGATGCACATCAAAGTTTGTTCCAAATTGGTATGTTATGGGCATTTGCGGTTACTTTTGGTATATATATGACTAGAAATTTAAGTAATGCTCATTTTAATCCAGCAGTATCAGTAGCAATGGTTCTTACAGGTAGAATGAGTGCTAAAAGATTACCGACGTATATTGCTGGGCAATTTATCGGAGCGTTATTAGGTTCACTAGTGATGTATGGTATTTATAGCTCATCTATAGCTCAGTTTGAATCTAAAAAGAATATAGTACGTGGAACATTTGAATCAGTTGCTACTGCGAAAATGTTCGGAGAGTATTATAATCAACCGGGTGGTTATAACATTTCTATGCCAGTGGCATTTGCTACAGAAGCACTTGGAACGTTTTTATTAGTTTTAATTATATTCCTGTTTACTGAAGGTGCTAATGTAGGTAGACCAAGTGATAACATGGCTCCTGTACAAATAGGTTTAACTGTTGGATCATTACTATGTTTATTAGCGACAATTACTCAAGCTGGTATGAACCCTACTCGTGACTTTGCACCACGTTTAGTAGCTTGGGCATTTGGTTGGGGATCAGCGGCATTTCCAGATGCCAGCGGTGGTTTCTTCTGGGTTTATATACTAGGACCAATAGTTGGTGGAGTATTAGCTGGATACCTATTTACTAAAGTATTAGAACCAGCGTTAAAAAGACAAAATGAATTAAACAAATAATATAATAAGGTTAGAGGAGAAAAGAATTATGACAAACAAAACAGATTTAATTTTAGTAGGTGGATTTTTAGGAGCGGGGAAAACTAGTCTTCTATGGGAAGTTGCGAAACGTTTAAACGAAAAAGGACGTAAAGTAGGATTAATCACAAATGACCAGGCGAGTGAACTTGTTGATACTTCATTTTTAGAAACTAATAATGACATCGTTGAAGAAGTAAGTGGAAGTTGTTTCTGCTGTAACTTTGGTGGCTTTGCTAATGCAATTGCTCACCTACAAGAAGCAAATAACAGTGATATTATTTTAGCTGAACCAGTAGGAAGCTGTACTGACTTATCAGCAACTATTATGCAACCATTAAAAGAAAAATACAATGAACAAGTTAACTTGAAACAACTTACAGCATTAGCGGATCCAACTCGCTTAAAAGCAGTATTAAAAGATCATTCAAACCCTGGAGATTATATTATTTATAAACAATTCGAAGAAGCGGATGTTATCTTAATTAACAAAGTTGAATTATTATCAGAAGAAGAATTAGCTGCTTTAGTAGAAAAAACTAAAAAAGAATTTAATAATGAAAATGTTCTAACTGCAAGTGTAAAAACTGGAGAAGGTTTAGACGCGTGGTTCGATTACATTATTAATAGTGAAAAAGAAGTAGGAAGAAGAATTGTAGAAGTAGATTACGATACTTATGCTGATGGAGAAGCATTATTCGGATGGTTGAATGGAACTTATGCTATTGAAAAAGAAGAATCATTTGAAACATTAGCTACTGCATTTTTAGCTAACTTAGGAGAAAGATTTGACTCATTAAATCTAAACGTAGGTCATGTGAAATTCCTTCTACAAGGTAAAGAAGAAGGTTTAGTAGGAAATATTGTAGGTAAGAAAGAAACTGCAACACTACGTAAATTAGATAATGCAAGTGATAAAGTGTTCCTTACAGTTAATGCACGTGTAGAAGTTCACCCAGATAAATTAGTTGAAATCGTAAAAGAAGAGGTTGAACGAGTGTTTAACGTAGTTGGATACAAAGAAGAAACTTTAAATGCATTAATTCCTGGACGTCCAAATCCAACATTTAGATATAGAGAAATCGTTAAACTATAATTATAGAAAAAAATAAACTTCTATGATAGAATAAAGAATAAGTGATAGTTGCTTGAATCAGTTGATTCAAGCAACTATTTAATATGAAGGGATGGTGATAAAATGAATAGTAATATCAAAATAAGATTATCAGTTGATAACTTTTATGATAATATTTCTAAAAATAAACAAAAGACAAAAATTGATCCAAAACAACTGAGTAAATCACTAGGATATGATGAAAAAATTATTAATGAGTTTCCTGATGAGATAAATATGGGGCTTTCTTGCGGAAATCCAATTAACCACTTGAAAATTAAGGAAGGACAATCTTTAATTGATTTAGGGTGTGGAGCTGGAATGGATATTTTCATTACAAAGATGAAAAATCCAAAAGTAGGAACACTATATGGTTTAGATAGATTAGATTCAATGTTAGAAAAAGCTAAGAAAGTTAGGGATAACAAGAAATTTGATAATATTGAATTTATTAAAGGAGAACTAATAAATATTCCTTTAGAAGATAAATCAGTTGATAGAGTTATTAGTAACTGTGTTATCAACCTTGAGCCTGACAAGCAAAAAGTATATGATGAAATATATCGCATTTTAAAAGAAGATGGTATGTTTGTAATATCTGATATTATCTTGAAAAAGGAGTTACCATTAGAGTGGAAAAATTCTCAACAGATGCACTGCACTTGAGTGGCGGGTGCTCTTCTGGAAGAAGAGATGGTAGATATTATTAAAAAAGCTGGTTTCACGAAATTCCAAATCATTAATTCTGATGTAACAGATGAGTATGCAGAAAAATGGGGATATGGAAAAGGTATGAAAGATTACATACAAAGTGGACTGCTTATCGGAAGAAAATAATGTTGTTGGCTAACGAAGAAAGCGTTAGCCAATTTTTTTGACATATCTAGGCAAAATGGAGTAAAATGTATACAATAAAGTTATTATAACAAATATTTTTTATAAATAGTAAGAAAAATATTAAATAATAGCTATATTTTGGTATAATATATTATATAGATAGAAATGAATTTTAGTGAAAGTAGTTATTATAAGTAGAATTAATAATAGTTATAAATTCATATATTTTAAGGAAATTTACATAATAATTCAAACTAAAATTTTTGTTTAAACTTTATTTTAATTAATCTTTGTATAATTATTATGATATAAATTGTATATGATGGAAAGATATAGTGAGGAGTGGAAGACGATGAGGTTATTATTAGCCGAAGATGAAAGAGACTTAGCAGACGCTCTTGAAGCAATGCTAAAACACAACAATTACTCAGTTGATGTAGTAAATAACGGACAAGATGCATTAGATTATCTAATGTTAGATGACTATGATGGTGCAATTCTTGATGTTATGATGCCGCAGATGGATGGAGTAACTGTGGTGAAAAAACTAAGAGAGAATAAAAAAAGTACACCAGTATTATTACTTACAGCTAAATCAGAGATTGAAGATAAGGTGTATGGACTAGATAGTGGTGCAGATGATTATCTAACAAAACCATTTGTAACTAAGGAATTATTAGCGAGAGTTCGTTCTATGACTAGAAGACAGGCGACATTCACTAGTAATGTATTAGAATTAGGTAATGTAAGTTTAAGTAAGTATACGTTTGAATTAGCTACAGAAAAAGACAAAGTGAGACTATCAAATAAAGAATATCAAATGATGGAAATGTTGATGAGAAATCCTGGAAATGTGATTCAAACTGAACAATTTTTAGAAAGAATTTGGGGATATGATAGTGAGTCTGAAATTAACGTAGTTTGGGTTAATATTTCATATCTAAGAAAAAAATTAAAAGCTTTAGACGCAAATATCCATATTAAAGCTACTAGAAATGTTGGTTATACTTTGGAGATGATTGATGTTTAAGAGTCTTAGAAGAAAATTTATTACAACGGCTGTAGGGAGTGTAGCTGTGGTAATAGCTATTTTGGCTATTGCGTTAAACTTTATAAATTATTATAAATTAGAGGAGAGAATCGACACAACACTATTAGATGCTTCTAGATCTCAGGCATTGATTAAAATTTTCGCAGAAGATGGAGATGATTTAATAATTACAAAAAATTCATCTAGTACGACAGATTATAATGGTTTTTCTATTGCGAAGGTTGACGATTCTGGGAGGATAATTAAATCATATCGTGATGATACTTTAATACCTGATCAAGATGCTTTGCAAGGTAAAGTTATTGAAGCATTAAAAGCAGGGAAAACAAGTGGATTTATCGGTAGCTATAGATTCTTAAAGGCAGAAACTAATGTTGGTAATTTGATACTATTTTTAAATTGTCAACGTGAGTTAGATTCACATTATTCATTTGAAAAAAATAGTTTATTAATTTCTATTGGAGTTATAGCATCAGTATTTGTTTTAATTGTGTTAGTCTCTAAAAGAGTGATAGCACCAATTCAAGAAACTTACATAAAACAAAAACAATTTATAACAGGTGCGAGTCACGAACTGAAAACACCGTTAGCTATAATTAGTTCTAACGCTGATGTATTAGAGATGATGAATGGTGATTCAAAATGGACGCAAAATATACATAATCAAGTAGATCGTCTTACTAGTTTAGTTAATAGTTTAGTAGTATTTAGTAGAATGGAAGAAAAGGATACTGTAGAAAGATCAAGATTTGATTTGACAAGTGCATTGGAATCGAGAATTGAAGATTTTGATGAATTAGCAAACTTCCAGAAAAAAAATATCGTTACAGATGTAGATTCTAATCTGTACTATTTTGGAGAAGAAGCTTCAATAGTACAATTGATGGATATACTATTAGAAAATGCTATTAAATATGCACCAGAAGACAGCAGTATATCAGTTAGTCTTAAGAAAAATAGAAAATATGCTATTTTAAAAGTTTCTAATAAAGCTGAGGTTAAGAAAGGTGATTTAAGTAAAGTATTTGAGCGTTTTTATCGCTTAGATGAGTCAAGAAACAGCGCAATAAAAGGATACGGTATAGGATTATCTATGGCGCAACTTATTGCTGAAAAACACAAAGAAACAATTCGAGCATATGCACCAGAAGATGGAATCTTCAAAATAGAAATGCGTTTTACACTTGATGAAAGATTATAATAAAAGTTAATCTTCCAAGCCAATGAGGTTTGGGAGATTATTTTTTGTTTTAAATTAATATGTTTATCAATAATAAATATTATAGAAAAATTTGTAATTATAAAATAATAATGCTATAATCTATATAATAAATAGAAAGATATTAAAGATTCATAATATTGAAATAGAATCAGTTTTTATAGAGGAAAATAAAGGGGAAGAAATGATGTTTGACGTATTTTTTGACTACGTAATTGGGATTGTTGGTGGTGCGAAAAAATCACTAAAAAAGTAGTTAGAATTCACAGAATTATAGCGATTATATTTTACTGTGTCGAGGTAATAACTCTTTTAGGTATCGCTATATTAACGATTGATGATTATCAAAATACAAAAAGTCTATTATATTTATTTAGTTTGTTCATTTTTGTATTGTTATGCCATATAATATTTAATAAAAAGTATCTTAATAAAAGTGAAGTAAAAGATTAAAAAGGGATAAATGAAATTCTTAATTAGTTAATTTTTAAAATTATCATTTTAGGTATAAAATTTGCTAATTCAGGTAATTTGTTATATATTATGAGAACGTTTTATGTTATAATTAGAAAAAGGAAAATCCTTTAATTTTATAGAAGGAGGGTTTTATTATGAAACCATTCAAAAGAACAGTGGAGAAAGTGTTAGCATGGATTGCTAATGTCATTTTAATAGTTTTAACAGGAGTTTTTGCGTATAGCTCATTCTTTAAAATTTCAGTTTTAAAAGATAATCCTGAGTTTTTAAATTTATTTAAGTCAGAACTAGAAAAAAATCCTAATGGGGCTACCTTAAATGGGGTTAACTTATCAGCCGAACAAATACTTGATTACACAATTCAAGGTTTAAAAATGTATTCAGTTCTGTTAGCAGTATTAGTTGTAGTAGCGTTATTAGCGACCTTCTTAATGAAAAAACGTATTTTATCTGGAATACTTTTCTTATTATTAGCAATAGTAGTAGCTGTTGGGACAGTAGGGGTATTAATTCCGGTATATCTATTCTACTTTATCGTAGCGATTATGCTATTTGTTAGAAAAGAAAGACCTGAGGAATATCAAGAAACGGTTAGTTACCTATAGATATTTATCTAATTATTAAAATATATGAGTAAAGAAAAGGTGACTTCATGGTTAGTAATATTTTATTATTTTGTCAAATATTAATAGGTTTATATAGTATATATATTAATTTTAAAAATTCAAAGTATATGAAGAAATCTAATTGGATAAATAGTATGACCTGTTATGTCTTTTTAGGTATGATTATTGAAAAAATGGATAATATCTATACTAAGATAATTCTTGTTTTCGTGATGTTTTTAATTTTAATTAATGAATTAAATACAATAAGAATATTAGAAAATAGCGATGAAGAGTCGATTGTAGAAAGAGTGTAACTAAACAAATAGTATTTAAGTTTGAAAAATTTAATAGAGAGTAACTTTAAGATAATGATTTTCGAAGAATCATGATTTTAAAGTTACTCTTTTTTTATGATTTTAGTAGATAACCAATATATTAAATTTTTAATCTGAAATTTAGACTATCAAATTTCAATAAATTGGGATATTGTGGTATAATTTATAAAGAGAAATAATGAAGGATTTATTATGATAAAATATAATTATAATGAGAGATTAATAGAAAAATTTAATATTATTCCTTTTATAGAAAAATATAATTTTAATAATGAAAAATACAATACTGCTATTTTTTGTGCGTTAAGTTCAATATATAATCATAGATCTAATTATGATAATATCGAATCAAAATCGATATTACTTGGAGATTATTATAGCTTTGAGTATTATAGTATATTGAAAGATGAGTTGGATAAGTTAAGTATTTTAACCGATACTATGAAAGTAGGCTATTTTCAACTTGTTACTAAAAGGATGAGTGAGGAAGAATTTTATTTAAGTATAATAAAGACATGGTTTAGTTTTTATGGTATTGAATTCCAGGAAACTGATAGTAAGACTGTGGTCTTTGTATAAAAATGATGGAGAATAGAATGTTAAAACAGTATGATACGTTGGTACATGATGTTTTAGAAGATATCTTAGATATCACAAAATGTGATGATGATAGATTAAATGAGATTATAAAAAGATATTTTTTAAATGGTGGAAAGAGGGTAAGAGTCCTTCTTTTACTTATGTGTGCTAAATTAGGAAATTTTGAATTGAATAGAAAAGATATAATTCGAATGGCTAGTATAGTTGAAATAATTCATACTGCAAGTCTTATTCATGATGATATTATTGATAATGCTGATACGAGACGCGGTAGTATTACAATGAATAAAGAGTATACTAATGAATTTGCTCTACATGTAGGGGATTACTTATTTGCGATAGTTTTAAATGAGGTTGCGAGGTTTAGTGATGAGAGAATTCATAGTTATTTAGCTGAGACTCTTAAGGAACTTTGTATTGGTGAGCTTATTCAAGCTGATGGTTTATATAATATTAAAACTAGACGAATAGATTACTTAAAGAAAATCAAAAGAAAAACAGCGATTCTAATCGCATTTGCTTGCGTTGCTGGTAGTATTGTTTCTAAAGCTTCTGATGAAAACATTAAAAGTGCATTTTCGTATGGTTATTACCTAGGAATGAGCTATCAAATTATTGATGATTACTTAGATTTCGCTGGTGGAGCTGAGAATCTTGGGAAAGAAGTGGGACAGGATTTAATGAATGGTAATATCACATTACCAGCATTACTTGCAAGAGAAGAAAACTCAGAATTATTTAGTAACTTTACTGGTGAAACAAGTTCTGAAGAAAAAATGGAAATTATTGACTATATAAAAAATAATGAGAAAATTTTATCAGAGACTCTTGATATAAGTAGACGTTATTTGCTAAAAGCACAAAATAGTATAGATAAAATAGAAATTTCAGTTAAAAATGAATTGACTTTTATAATGAATAAGTTGGCAAGGAGAGATAATTAAATGGATTTACAACAATTTTTAGAAGAATTAAAAGATATTGATTTTACTGCACTAGATAGAGAACAACAAGAAGAATTTCGTACAATACTTTTAGATTATGGATTATTTGATGAGTGTTTAGAGCTGTCTAAAGTTATTTATGAACAAAACAGAGAAGATGATACAGCTATCGAAGGTTATGTTCATAATTTATTATACTTAGATAGAAAAGATGATGCTTTGGTAGTATTATACAATTCACCAAAAACTTCATCAATTCTATATCAAGAAGGTTTAATATATTTAGAAGATGAATTATACGAAATTGCTGAGGATAAATTCTTGGCTGCAAGAGCTGGAACAGATTTTAATGAGGCAATTCGTGCTATCGATAAAGAGTTAGTTGGTATTTATTTAGCAACAGGTAGAGAAGATAAAGCAAAAAATCTGAGTGAAAGAATTTTCTATGAAGAGCCATCTTTAGAAAATTTCCAAACAGCATTTGATAATTTATTTGCTTTAGGATTATTTGAAGAAGCTATTGACTTTTACAATCAAAACGGTAGAGGATATGAAGATGCAAGCATATTATTCTCATTAGCATTTGCTTATAATCAAATTCAGAATTTGGAAAAATCAAAAATGCACTTATTAAAAACTATTGCTTTAGATCCTGACTTCACTGAAGCATACTTACATTTAGGGCATATGTCTAAAGGTGATGAAGCTAAGAAATATTTAGAAAAATATATTGAGTTACAAGGTATGGCGATTAGTGCATACTTACATTTAATTTCTTTATATAAAGATGATCAACAATATGACAACATTCGTACACTTATGCAAGAAGTCTTATCTTCTCAAGGAATTTCTGAGCAAACTTTATTTATTACTATAAATGCTCTTAAATCACTATTCGAATATGAAAAAATCTATGACTTATATAATGATAATTCATTGATAAAAGATGATCCAATCCTTTTAGGTGCTGCTTTAAATGCTTTATCTGAAGAAGAGGATTATATTGACTTTGTTGAGGAAGAAGTTGTTACTTATTTTGAAGTACTTCATGATGAACCAACATATGTAGAAACTTTAAGAAATGTTTATGACTTAACAGGAAGTGCAAGAGTGAGAGATATAATCAGTCATTTCGAGCAACATCATGGACCACATGGTCATCATCATTAGAATCAAGAAAAAATTAGAGATAGGATAGGAGGTGTTAGTTATGGATTATAGTTTTAAAGATATATATACTAGAGCTAAGTCGGTAGTTGAAACTGATAGTTATGTAATTTACCAAACGTTAAAGTCAAAATTATACTTTAGTGGGAATTATTTATTGATGAAAAAAGAGCCAACTTCAATAGATGAACTTGAATATTATATTGCATCTTGTAGAAACTTTTTTAGAGATAAAGGTGTTAATTTTATTCATTTGGCTGCATTAGAAAATGTAAAACTATCTTGGAAGCTTAAAAGATATTTAAAGAAAGAAGGCTTTAGTGAAATTAACTTACTTTTATATTATTTAAATATTAAAGACTTCGTAGAACCAGAATTAAGTGAATTTCAGGTAGAATATCTTCAAAAAGTTGATTTAAATAGATATTTGAAGTTTCAGTATAAAATAGATGTAGAGGCTAGCAATGAAGAGTGGGCAGAACATAATCAAGGTTTATTATACGAAGATATTAGATCTGAAAATATAAAGCAACTTGTGGCAAAAGATGGAGAAACAATAGTAGGGTCAGCTAATATAATAGTTAAGAGTAATTTCTTTGAGATAGATAATTTATATATAGCACCTGAATACAGAAATCGTGGGCTAGCTAAGCATATTATTACTCACGCTATAAAGAGTGAACGTAAAGAGAATGTTCTTTTAGTAGCTGATGCTAATGATACGCCTAAGTATATGTATGAAAATATTGGATTTTCAAAAATTTCAGAACAGAATTTTTATTTAAAAACGAAAGTATAATTTGTAAAGAGAGTGAACGACTCATAGATCATGATTTCCTCGAAATTAGATTACTTGAGTCGTATCTTTTTTATAAACATTATTAGGGATATTGAAGTTCCATGTTTCCTGTTGAGAAAATAGTTAATATGTAGTAAACTAGTAGAAGAAACGTAGAAAATATGCGGAAAAAGGATGTGATTATTGTAGTGAAGAGAAAATTTAAGAGATTTTTAAAGTTTGTTATTGAATCGATGGCAGTTATTTTGGTTGTATATGGAGTATTTTCTGCGGGTGGACATCTTAAGGCAAAGAAGGATGCGGCTAAGCAGCAAGAATTAGCTCAACAACAAGAACAAAATAAAGAAAATCAACAAGAAGAATCAACATCTGAAAATACAAAACTTAGTGAGACAGAACTTAATGAAGCGTTTGATAGCATATTAGAGCAATATAAAGGAGACAATGAGATAGGAATTGTCTACAAGAACTTTTCTACGGGATATAAATATGGACAAGAAGAAAACAAATACTTTACAGCCGCAAGTACAATAAAAGTAGTATATGCTATGAGAATATATGACCGCATAAGAAATGGTGAAGTATCAGAAGATGCTGATATATATTATAATGAGAACCATTTAGAAGAAGGAAATGGAGAAATCACCAATAATAAGAAGAAAAATAGCTACAAATTAGATTATGTTATTCAAAATATGATACAGTACTCAGATAATACAGCTACAAATATGCTTGTAGGGAATAGTGCTACTGCAGCTGATCTATTGGTGAAATATTTGGATGGCTTGGGTGTGAATTTATCACAGGAAGAAGCTCAAAAAAATAGAATAACACCGGCAATGATGGAGGTAGTTTGGGCAAAACTTTACAATGAACGTGATAAGTATTCGAAGTTAATTAAGTACCTAGAAGATTCTGAAGCTGGGGAAGTAATAAAAGATGGAATACCGAATAAAAAAATAGCTAGTAAGTATGGGGCTATAGAGGCTAATTATCATGAAACTGCTATAGTATTTGGTGATAAAGATTATATGTTATTAATCTATACTAATAAGTTGAATAAATCAAAACAAGCAATAAAAGAAATTGCTAAGAAAATTGATGAAATTACAAACAATAATATGTAATAAAAGGATTAGATAGAAAAAAACTATCTAATCTTTTTTTGTGAATTTTAAAGAGATTGACTCGGAAGCCGTAAATTTTTAGAAAATCCATTTAACAATAAATAAAAGGGGTTGTTTATTTATATCTAAATTAGCTTTATATCAGATGTTTAGATATCTAATAAATCTTAAGTGACGGACTCCGAAATTCTATTTCTTTAAAATCCTATTTTTTAAGTTACTCTTTTGGTATAATTTTATGATTACCCTTATCCCTTTATTAATTTTTATTTTCATGCTATAATTAACAGGTTATATAAATAAGACAGTATATAAAATTGGATAAATTAAGGAGAATTAAATGACAACATTTGAAGAATTAGGGGTTAGTCAGGAGACGGTTCAATCACTAAGAAACATGAATTTCATATCTCCAACTGGTATTCAAACAGAAACAATTCCATATGTATTATCAGGAATTGATATTTTAGCACAAGCACAAACAGGATCAGGAAAGACAGGTGCATTTGGAATACCGTTAGTAGATACAGTAAGGAAGAGTGATCAATTACAGTCATTAATCCTTGCCCCAACTAGAGAATTAGCTCAACAAGTAGGTGAACAACTTCGCCTTATGTCACGAGCAAAAGGATTAAAGGTTAGCATTGTTTTTGGTGGAACAAGTATTGAAAGACAAATTCAAGATTTGAAAAAACGTCCTCAAATTATAGTAGGAACACCAGGTCGTGTTATCGATCATATTAATAGAAGAACAATTAAATTAGATTCATTAACACATCTAGTATTAGATGAAGCGGATGAAATGTTAAATATGGGATTCATAGAGGATGTTAGATTTATTTTATCAAAAATAACATCAAGACATCAGACGCTATTGTTCTCAGCGACTATGCCTAAGACAATTATAGAACTTTCAAAAGATTTCATGAAAGATTATAAACTAATAAAAACTATCAGTGATGAAGATTTAAAACCAGATATTACTGAATATGCTACAATCGCTAGAGAAAATGAAAAACTAGAGACGTTGATTGGATTTTTAGATGTTCAAAATCCTAACTTGGCAATTGTATTCGGTAGAACTAAGCGTCGTGTTGATGAATTATCAAGTGCACTTATTGCTAAGGGATACTTAGCTGAAGGATTACACGGAGATATAACTCAATCTAAACGTTTAGAAATACTACGTAAATTCAAAAATAATTCATTACAAATTCTAGTTGCAACAGATGTAGCAGCTCGTGGTATTGATATTAGTGATGTAACTCATGTATATAACTTTGATATTCCACAAGATGTAGAAAGTTATACTCATAGAATTGGAAGAACTGGTCGAGCAGGTAAGTCTGGAGTGGCAATTACATTCCTGAATCCTGTAGAGATGCCTTATCTGAAAGATATTGAAAATTCTCGTGGGGAAAGAATGAAAATGTTACGTCCTTACTCACAAGATGAAGTGAAGAAAGCTCGCCATAACAGATTATTTGATGAAGTTGTTTCGGAAATGGACAATAACCATGTTGAATTTAATAGCTTGGCTAATAAATTGTTAGCTGAAACAAATGCAGAAAAAGTAATCACTATTCTACTAAGTAAATTAATCAATGATAAAAAAGATGTTGATGTAGAACTATCATTTGAAAAACCATTACCACGAAAACAAGAGCGTGGAAGACGATCAAATAGAGGAAATGATAGACGCAGACGTTCAGATAATAGAGATAAGAAAAATCGTAATGAACGTAGAGGAACAGATAAGAAATTCTTCGATAAAAAAGGTCGTAGAATGCAAAACAAATAATAAGGAAAAGATGTCAGTCTGTTGATTGATATCTTTTTGTTATATAAAATTATTAATGTAATTTTTAATGAATATACTGGAGAAATTCTGTAGTTTAAGGTATAATACTAATGTATAATTTTTATTAGTTTGGAAGGATATAGTGAACTCTTTATAACGAGATTAATTCCCTATATCTTTTAAAATGTGATAAGAAAATAATTTAAAGAAGGGAATAAGAATAATGAAGAAAGTAGGTGTCTTTTTAGGTATTTTATTTATAGCTATTTGTACATTCTTATTATTCTACGGTGAACCTGCTTACCAAAAATGGCAAGAGTACAATTTTAAATCGCAGGTTAAAGATACGGTGGAAGATGCTGATAAATCAGATTTCGCAAAAGATAGCAGTGCGAAAAGCGGGTGGTTAGGAGATAAATTCGTAAAAGTTTATTATCCAAACTCAAACTCTTCTAATTCAGATGAAATAAAATCACGTTTGGATGAAGAGACAAAAGGATTAGTTGAAGGAGAATTAGACTTTAATAAAGATATTAAAGAAATTGTTTTCTACGGAAGTAAAGAAAAAGAAAGTAATTTTGCTAATGTATCAGAATTAAGTGTTGAGAAAGTTACTCATAAAGTTTCTGATAAAAAAGTAGAAGCTGCAACAGAATCTAATATTTCTAGTATTTTCCATACGAGTGATGGGAAACCTTTCACCTTATCTAGTCTATTTTCTTCTCCAGATGATGCTAAGAAGAAGTTTTTATTTAAAATACAAAAACAATTAGAAGTTCGTGGAGTTTCTGAAGCAGAAGGAAAAGATGCTATTGTTAAACTACGTGATCAAGATATGGCTGATTGGAAATTCACTTACGGTGATTCTAAATTTAATATAAATATAGATCCTAAAGTCGGAGAAGTTAGTTCAGTAGAAGTGCCTATGGCTGACTTACACAAGTATATAACGGAGAGCTATCTAAAAGGAGAAGATTTAGATAAATATAAAGAATATGTTAAGAAAAGAGATAGAAAAGCTGTTGCATTAACATTTGATGATGGACCAAATCCACAGACAACACCTGTAGCATTAGAATTATTGAAAAAATATAAAGCTAAAGGTACATTCTTTATGGTAGGTCGTTCTGTCGCAGGAAATGAAGATCTTATTAAACAAGTTGTTGTCGAAGGGCATCAAATTGGTAACCACTCTTGGGATCATCCAGTTTTACCAAGTATAGGTCTAGAAAAAGCGAAAAAACAAATTAATGATACAACTGAAGCACTGAAAAAAGCAAGTGGACAAGATGTTCATGTTATGAGACCTCCATATGGAGCAATAAATGGTGCAATTCAAGCTGCTGTCGATCAATCATTTATTTTATGGGATATTGATACACTAGATTGGAAAAACCGTAATACTGCTTCTATAATGAAAGAAGTTAGAAAAGCTAAGCCTGGTTCAATTATCCTAATGCACGATATTCACCAAACAACTATTGATGCATTACCATCGATATTACAGTACTTAACTGAACAAGGATTTGAAATGGTGACTGTTGATGAACTAATGGGAGATCAATTAGAACTTCATCAATCATATACAAATAGAGAATAATAATTAAAGAGTATGATTATAAGGATTTTAAAGTTCTTATAATCATACTCTTTTTATTTTGAGAAATTAATAAGAAGAGATTATATAATTTATTTTTTAATGAATTTGATGTAGAATATAATTGAAAGAAATAATGAAAATATTGAGAGGCGAATATTATGAGAGTTGAATTAGTGTCAGTAGGAACTGAATTATTATTAGGTGATATAGTAAATACAAATACAGCTTATTTATCAAAAGAGTTGGCGGCTCTTGGGTTTGGAGTTTTTAGACAAACAACTGTAGGTGATAATCGAGAGAGATTAATTAAAACTTTAGAGAGTGCATTTTTAGAAAATGATACGGTTATTATTACAGGTGGCTTAGGACCTACTGATGATGATATAACAAAAGAATGTGTGGCAGAATACTTTGGTAGAGATTTTTATTTCCATGAGTATTCATGGGTGAAAATATTAGAAAGACTTACAAGATCAGGAAGAAATATTATAACGGAAAATAATAAAAAACAAGCAATGATTCCTGAAGGGGCAATAGTATTAGAAAACTTTTGTGGAACTGCACCAGGTATAATAATTGAGGAAAATAATAAAAGAATAATTTTATTACCAGGACCACCACGAGAAATGCGTGATATGTTTGAGAAAAGTGTAAAACCATATTTAGAGGAATTTAGTAATAAGTATTTTATATCTAAATACGCAAGATTTTATGGTATAGGAGAGTCTTTATTAGAAACTAAAATTAAAGATATAATGGATAATCAAACAAATCCTACGTTAGCACTTTATGCTAAAACAGGAGAAGTGCTACTTCGTATAACAGCTAGCGGTGAAGATAAGAATGAATGTGAACAACTTATAAGCGAACAATTGAAAGAGATTGAGAAAAGAGTAGGAGAGTACATATATCTTGTAGGAGATGAAGATATTTCAGGAACACAAACAGAAATGAATAATGTGGTGGCTAATCTTCTTATAGAAAATAATTTCACTATATCAGTAGCCGAGTCTTTAACTGGAGGAAAGATTTCTTCTATGTTAGTAGAAAAAAGTGGAATTTCAGAATCATTCCTTGAAGGTGTAGTTTGTTATTCAAATAAGTCAAAAATTAATACTTTAGGAGTGAATGAAGAAACTTTAGAGAAGTTTGGTGCGGTTAGTGAGGAAGTAGCTAAAGAGATGGCATTAGGAGTAGCGAACCGATTAGGTTCCGATTTTGCAGTTGCTACTACTGGGATTGCAGGTCCTAATAGTGATGAAAGTGGAAAACCTGTAGGATTAGCATATATTGGTATTTATTCTCAAGGAGAAGTGAGTGCAAAAGAGGTAGTTTTCACAGGAGACAGAGAATTAATCCGATACAGAACAAGTGTTGAAGCGTTTGCGGAAATTAGAAAAAATATTTTGGAAAAACTATAGTTTTTGCTTGTAAAATGATAGACTATTTTGTATAATATTATTAATAAAAAAAGATATTTAAGGAGATTGATTATGTATACAATGAACTTATCTAGTTTGGAGTCGCCGGATCCCAGGTATGGGCAAGATGATGAATATTCCCAGGACTTCAATACTGAAATAGACTATGAAGATGAAATTTTATCAGATTATGCTGATGAAAGTTATAACGAAGTAGAGTTTTCTGTTCCTGAAGAGGAATTCTTAGATTACTCTAACGAGATGTTCCTATACAAGGAGTATTCGTACGATTTTGCTGATGACTACGAATATGATGAAGTTAGTATATCTAATGATCAAATAATGTTAGAAAATATAAGCGAAGCTTAATATAACATTTTGAAAAAATAAGTTGACCTATAAGTGTTTTTCACTTATGGGTCAATTTTATGATATTATATTTTTAAAGAGATTTTGTTTATTTTAAATAGTTAAATTAATGCGAGTGATTTATATTTGAATATAAATGTATTTAGTTTTATTTAAACAATTTTTTATATAATTGTTATTAAAGAATGTGATATAATAAGTATTAGTATACAGTTGAAAGGAGGAGAAATATTGAAATATCGTAAATTGATAGCGTCTGCTTTACTAGGTTTAGGAATGGCAACTATTAATCATTCTAACGTTAAGGCTGATTATTTTACAGATTACAATACGACAGTAACGGATACAGTTTTTAGAGAAAATATATTTAATTTTGATATATTCAATAATAATAGAAATTATTCTCTTCCTGTAATAAAAAATAGTGTTATTCAGAGTAATATGGATGAACTTGAATACAACGCTGAATTACTTAGCTATAAAAAAAATTCATATAATTTTTTAATTTTTTATTCGTTAGATAGTAACAATATCCCAAATGAGCTTTTTAGAATACCTTTGAAAAAGAGTGGTAATGGGAAAATAGTTGATAAAAGTTTACTAAAACTTTTTGCTCCGAATACTAGAATAATAATGAATGTAATGACTTATGATATTGACAATAATGGTAGTATTAAGAATTTAGAATATTCAAAATCTAGTAAAATATATTTTACTAAGAAAAATATTAATTTAGTAGTAAGTGAAGGTAACAAAGAAGTAGTAAATAGGAATATTGAACTTAGAAATACTCCCCAAGAAGATAAGATTTCAGTTTATCCATACGAGATTGAAAAGTATTATAACCCGGATAAATATTATAGTTACAAGAAAGCTGTTATCTTAATTGATGGAAAAGAGTTGAATTCGGAAAATATTGAGTTACCTTATCTAGCTAAGAAAATCGAAGTAAAATTAGCACAAGATAAAGATTATTGGAATAAAGTAACTGTGGAATATCCATCTGAGTTGAAAAGAGATAATAAAGAATATTTAATAAAACAAGGAACAACTTTTTCAAGTTTTGTTAAAGAGAATGATATCAAGGAAATTACATCTAAAGATGCTAAGTATGAATTTTCTGGTTTCTATCTTGATGATAAAGAAATAGTGAGTTCACAGGTATTAGGAAATAATATAAAAATCCAAGCTAAATATAATACTAAGGTAGTATTAGATAATGGAAGTTCAAAAAAAGAAGTAACTTTGTTAACTGGTCAAAAATTAAGTGAAATAGATACTAAGTTCTTTAGTAAAGAGAAGTATCATGTAGAGAGTTATTCTATTTATAATGCAAATGATAATTCTAAGATTAAAGATGTAAAGGACTTGTCCGAGGAGAAGGTTGATAATAGTATCATTATTAAGGCTAATTACAAAGAAAATGTTAATACTCTTAAAATACGACAAGATGATTATAATAAACGTTTTGGTAAAGTTGATAAGAGTATTAGAGATAAAGATATAGAATGGCCTGAAACAAAAAAAATTGGAGAATTGTTATCTAAGCTACGTAAAAAAATTAAACCAAGTACAGGATACGAAGTACTATTTAGATCTAATAAAAAAGTTATAAATGATGATGAATACATTAATTCTGAAACTATTATAGAAATTTACTTTAAAAAAGTAGAGAGTGAATGGGTTAATGTCAAATTCGTAGGAAGAGGAATAGATAAATTTTTATCAGATGGTCAAGATGTACTAGTTGGTTCAAGAATAGATAGTATGGCTAACTTACCTACGGCTACAGGAGTTACAGATCAAGAATTTTTAGGTTGGCAGGCGAATGGTGATTATTTAATTGCTGGAGAAAATTCTGAGAAAATTAGAGTATCTAAAAATAAACTCCTTCAAACTAATGAGTTAGGTGCAGTTGTAACTGAAAAAGGAAAAGATATTGAATTTAATGCGGTCTATAGAAAGTTATTTAATGTAGAATTTGAGAATACTTTTGCCGGTAATATTAATTTTTCAAAAGATTCATCTAATATACTACGTGTTGATGAATTCAATAGTATTGGTGATGCTACAAAAAATAATAAAATACTAGTAGTTCCTAGATTAGGTTACTCATTATCTCATTTTATAGCAAATAAAACTGTAAAAGTAAATATGGACAAAGGTACTAGAGAAATATTTGCAGGTCAGGAAATTCAAGAAAATGATTTGTATAATGTTGTACCTACATCAGATTTAAAGATAACACCAGTATTTAAATTAAGTGTAGTTCCATCTTCACTTGAAGAGATGATAGAAAATAATAAAATAAAAACTGTTGATGATGCATTGGATATAAAATTTGAATCAACAGAAAATATTAGAAAAATTTTAGGACCATTGTATTACTTGAGATAAAAAGAATGGTATTAAATATGAGATAATAAAAGGATGCTTATCTCTGCTCAGCAGAGATAGGCATCTTTTTATTTTGTTTAAAGGTTATATATTTAATTTTCTCTTATATTAAAAAATATAATGTGTATAATAAAATTGTTTAGTGTTATTTTTGTATAAAGATCAATTTTTAAAATTTTAAAAAAATAATATAAATAATATGATATTATCTTTTTAAAATAATTATTTACTTGATATTAATACAATAATAATTGGTGTATATCAGTAGAAAACCATTTAATGTCCATATTAATATAGACATTAAATGGTATTCTGTCTTTTATGAAAACGTATTATAATATAAATAGGGAGGGATGAGGATGATAAGAAAATTAGAAAATCGCCAAGTAGAATTGTTACAGATATTAAAAGAAGCAGAAGATTTCTTACCTGTACATGTTATTGCAGAAAAAATGGGGATATCTACTAAAACTGTTTACAGGGATATAGAAAAAATAGTTAAGGATGTAAAAGAGATTAAACTATTAAAAAAACAAGGTAGTGGAATAAAAATGTTGTTTTCGAATTTTCTCATTGAAAAAATTCCTCAGAAACAATTAGTTAAGTATTCTTTAGAAGAACGCAGAGTTAATATATTATATTATTTATTAATAAATTCAAAAAACTATACTTCTATTGAAGAACTAGCTGAAATGAACTTTGTGGGGAAATCGAGTATAGTAAATGATTTAAATTATTTAGAAGATAGACTTGCTAATGAGAATATAAAATTAGAAAAAACGAGATTAGGAACTAAAATAATTGGAGATGAGAAAAATATTAGAAAAAATATAATGAATTTGATTCGAGATTATTCATTTACAGAAGATGAAAATGCAGAAGTATATTATTCTGATAGAATTGAAAAAAATACATTAAAAGAACTATCTTCTAAATTTGATTTTAGAAAAATAGAAACAGTTGAAAGAATTATATCGAAACACGAAAAAAATCTTCCGTATACAATAGGTGATTTATATTATATTAATTTAGTAGTTCATTTACTTATTGCAATAGAAAGAATAAATAGTGAAAATTATTTAGAAAATAATGGATTTCCTAATATAACTGATAAAAAATTTTATTATGAAGCTGAAAGTATAGCAGCTGACATTGAAAATGAATTCTTCATAAGTTTACCACCAAATGAAATTTATTACATCTATCAGTATCTCGTTAGTATGGGAGTAGGGAATTTAAATAATGATGTTGATTTTGAGGTGAAAGAAGAACTTGAAAATATTGTTAATGGATTTCTAAAAGCTGTTTCTAATACAAATAATAAGGTAAATGAAAACAGAGATAATATTTATTATTTATTTATACTACATATCAGAGCATTAATGAGACGATTAAAATATGGAATTAACATTAAAAATCCTTTGTTAAATAAAATAAAAGAAGACTATTCGAAACAGTTTTCTGATGTGAGTGTGTTGGCAAGAAAAATATTATCAGAAAAAATAAGTGAGGATGAGATAGCGTATTTAACTGTATATACTGAATCAATATTAAAATTGAATAATTTAAAGACAAAAGTAGTATTAGTTTGTAATAGTGGTTTTGGTACATCTCTATTTTTAAAAAAAAGGATAGAAGATAAGCTTAAAAATATAGAAGTAGTAGATGTTGTATCTACTAAAGATATAAAATTTTATGATTTAAGTAAAATTAGTTTTATAATATCTACAGTAAAATTAGAAAGTAAACAAGATGCTGTTTTCGTAAATGTTATGCTAAATGATGAAGATATTCAGAATATTAACAGAAAGGTGTATGGTAATGGCGATGAAGTTTAGAGTGTTTAATAATGAAAAAAAAGTAAGGTTAGAAGATATATATATTGATGTAGCAAGATATTTAGAAAGTAATTCATGGATATTTTCAAAGCAAATATTTTTGAAGGATTTGGAAACTAGAGAAGAATTAGGTTGTATTAAGGTAGATGAAAATTTTTATTTACCACATTTAGTAAGTAATAATATTAAAGAAAATATAGTAGTAAGAGTAGATGATTTTGAAGATGATGTGTTGTTTATTTTGATAAAAGAGAATGATAAAGAAGCTGAAAATAAGGCTAGAAATATTGTAAGAAATCTTTTAATAGAAAATAAAAGAAATATAATATTAAAGAGTAATAAAAAAAAATTTGAAGAGATTTCAAAATATGTGTAAGGAGGTATTTATATGTTAGATGAATTGTTTTCGGAAGATAATATATATTTGGGTGTTGAGGGAAATAACTTTTTGGAAGTTTTAAATAATGTTTCAAAAGAATTAAACAATAAAAAATATATAAATGATGGCTATATAGAATCTGTAATAGAAAGAGAAAAAATATTTCCAACAGGGCTTGAGTTTCCTAAATATTGTATAGCTATTCCTCATACAGATTCAAAATATATAAAAAAAGATGCAATAGCCGTAGTAAAACCTAAACAGAGCGTAATATTCAGGGATATGGCTACGAATTCAAAAAATCTTGAAGTAAATGTTTTTCTGTTACTGCTTATTAGTAAAAATGAAAATCAGGTAAAAGTACTATCAAGTGTTATAAGAAAATTTTCTGATGAAGATTTTTATAATAAAATCATACAGGTTACTGATAAAAAGCAAATTTTAAATATTATAAAAAATAAGGAGATTTAAGAAAATGACAAAGAAAGTATTAATTGCATGTGGTGCAGGTATAGCGACATCAACAATAGTTGTATCTAGAGTTGAAGAATTGATAAAAAAACATAATCTTGATGTAGATATTAAACAAATTAAAATAGCAGAAGCTGCTAGTTTGCAAAATGAAGCGGATTTGATAGTTTCAACTACAATTTTACCAACTACCTACTCAATTCCTAGTATAATTGCAACTAATTATATTATGGGGATCGGTGAAGAAGAGTTAGATGAAGAAATTTTAAGTCACTTAAGATAATTAAAAAATAAATAAAGGAGAAAAGTTATGCAAAAATTATTAGATATAACAAATTATATATTAGGTTTAGGACCTACTGTTATCTTACCAATAGCAATCTTTATTTTAGCTATTATATTTAGAGTACCTGTAGGTAAAGCTGTTCGTAGTGCACTAACTATAGGGATTGGGTTTGTAGGTATTAACCTAGTTGTGGGCATTTTAACTACTAATTTAGGCCCTATTACAGAGCAATTAGTAGAAAAATATAGTATTTCATTAAGTACTATTGATGTTGGCTGGCCAGGGGCAGCGGCAGGCTCTTGGGCATCACCTGTAGCAGCAATTTTAATTCCTATATGTGCTTTAGTTAACGTTATTATGATTGCATTAAAACTAACTAGAACATTGGATATTGATATTTGGAACTACTGGCATTTTATTGCAGCTGGAGCAACAGGATACATAGTATCAGGAGGTTCATGGTCATTCAGTATTTTATGTGCTGTTCTATATGAAGTAATGGTATTATTAATGGCAGATAGAACTCAAAAAATGGTTCAAGATGTATATGGTCTAAAAGGTATCTCATTACCAACAGGATCTACAGCAGCATTCGGATTTGTAGGTATTCCAATTGGTTGGCTGATAGCTAAAATTCCAGTTATTAAAGATATTCATATAGACTCTGAAACAATTCAAAAACGTTTTGGTATCTTTGGTGAACCAATGGTAGTAGGTACATTCTTAGGTATGATTTTACAAGCATTAGTTAACTGGAGAGATGTTGGTTTAGTATTAAAAACAGGTATTGCGATGGGAGCATTCATGTTATTAATGCCTCGTATGGTTAAACTATTAATGGAAGGTTTAATTCCAATTTCTGAATCTGTACGTGACTTTATGAAAACACGTTATAAAGGTAGAGACCTATACATTGGTCTTGATGCTGCGGTTTCAATTGGACATCCATCTAATATATCAACAGGATTAATCTTAGTTCCAATTACATTACTATTAGCAATTATTATTCCTGGTAACAAAGTTTTACCATTCGGGGACTTAGCTACTATTCCGTTCTACGTATCATTCATCGTAGCAAGTAGAAAAGGGAATATCTTCCACTCAGTACTAGCTGGAACAGTGGTAATTGCTTTATCATTACTTATGGCAACAGACTTCATCGGGGTTCATACTCAAATGATGCAAGGATTAGAACAATATAGTCATGGACATACAAGTTTAAGTTCATTAGACATGGGTGGTAACTTCTTTAACTGGGTTATCCTAAAATTCTCACAATTATTTTATTAAAATATAATTGTTAATAATAAATTTCTATGGCACCATAGTTCTATAATCTTTATTAGAAAGTAGTTGATTATGGTGCCGTATTAATTAGAAAAAAGAGGTATATAAAATGAAAGCTTCGGTTATGTACGAGCATAGAAAATTTGAATATAAAGAAATAGAGGAGCATAAGTTAGGTGAAAATGATGTAAGAATAAAAGTTCATTCTTGTGGAATATGTGGCTCAGATATTCATAAGATGCAAACTAAATGGAAATATGGGTATCCAGCAGTAATTGGTCATGAATACTGTGGAGAAGTAGTTGGATTTGGAGATAAGGTCACAAAATTTAAGAAAGGTGACAGAGTCGTCTGTGTTCCTTTTATGCCATGTAATGAATGTGAGTATTGTAAACAATCCTTATATTCAATGTGTGAAAATTACACTATGATTGGATCACATAGATTTGGTGGTTTTGCAGAATATTCTATTATAGCTGAGGAAAATCTTTTGAAAATAGGAGATTTAGAATATACTAAAGCAAGCTTCATTGAACCATTAGCAGTTGTAATGCATGCAGTTATGGGAATAGATATAAATCTAGGAGATAGTGTTGTTGTATTGGGCGCTGGAACTATAGGAATGTTAGTCTTACAAGCAATTAAGGCTGCAGGAGCTGGGAAAGTGATAGTTGTTGATATTGATGATAGAAAATTAGAATTAGCTAAAAAGTTGGGAGCTACTCAGACTATAAACTCATTATCTGAAGATTTAGAAAAAAAAGTAAAGGAATATACTGATGAAAAAGGTGCAGATATTTCTTTAGAATGTGCGGGTAGTGTTGTTACACAGGAGCAAGCTTTATTATTAACTAGGAAGCATGGTAAAGTTGGGTATTTAGGAATTGCTTATAAAGATGTAACACTTAAAGAAAAAGCATTTGAGAGCATATTTAGAAAAGAGTTGACTTTAAAAGGTTCTTGGAATTCCTATTCAGCGCCGTTCCCAGGAAGAGAATGGACTAATGCAATAGAATTAATTTCTAAAAATAAAATTGATGTAGAAAGCTTAATTACACATAAATTTACATTGAAAGATGTTGATAAAGCTTTTGAAATGATATTAGGAAGAACAGAACCGTTTGGGAAAATCCTTATTCTTCCAGAATTATAAGAAAAGAGGATAATAATATGTTAGCAGCAGTAAAAACAAAAGCAGGTTATGATAATTTAGAATTATTAGATGTTGAAGAACCTCAAGTATATGGTGATAGGGTAAAGATTAAAGTAGCATACACCGGAATATGTGGTTCAGATATTCATACTTTCAAAGGTGAATATAATGCTAAAGGATTACCAGTCACATTGGGTCATGAGTTTTCGGGAGTTGTAGTTGAAGTAGGAGCAGATGTTAAAAATGTGAAAATTGGAGATAGAGTTACTAGTGAAACTACTTTTGAAACTTGTGAACAATGTATATACTGTAAATCGAAAGATTATAACTTATGTGATAATAGAAAAGGAATAGGTACACAGGCTAACGGTAGTATGGCAAGATATGTATTGTCAAGAGAAGAAAGTTGTCATGTTCTACCAGAAAAAGTGAGCTTGAGAGCAGCTTCTTTAACTGAGCCATTAGCATGTTGTACGCACTCTGTTATGGAAAGAACATCGATAAAAGATGGAGAAACTGTTCTTGTTATTGGACCAGGGCCGATAGGGTTATTAGCAGCACAAGTAGCTAAAGCTAATGGAGCAAAAGTTATAATTACAGGAATTACAAAAGATAAGCCACGATTAGATTTAGCTAAAGAAATAGGAATTGATGTAACGGTAGACAGCTTAGTTGATGATTTAAGAGAAGTTATATTAAAAGAAACAGATGGATATGGTGTTGATAAAATATTTGATTGTTCAGGATCAGTATTTGCAGTAAATAATGCTTTACCACTTATTAAGAAAAAAGGAGATTTTGTTCAAATTGGATTATTTGCTAAAAAAATGAATGAATTTGATCAAGAAAGTATTATTCAAAGGGAAATACGCTATATTGGATCAAGATCTCAAAAACCATCATCATGGAATTTAGCATTAGACTTATTAGAAAATAATAAAATTGCAACAGATAAGATGATTACTAAAATATTCCCGTTAGAAGAAACTCGTGAAGCATTCGAAGCAGTAATGTCGGGAAAAGAGATAAAAGTATTAATCAAATCAAGTGAAGATATAGAATAATTATTAATACAATAATATAATTATTTATGGAGTAGTATGGGATTAAGAGTACTATTTTTCATCTCAAATTCCAACTTTGTGCAAAACAACTATTAAATTTAGTTAATTATTCAGTTAATAAAACTAGGAGAAATGGGGATATACTATGATAAAGAAATAGGGACTACAATGGTCTAGTAATGATTTTGGGTTCGATTAAACTCCTATATAGAAAAATCTATATAGGAGTTTTTAGTGATATTAAATTTTCTTTAGAAATTCTTCTACTTCTTTTTGAGTTTTAGCTAGTCTTGATACGAATCGACTAACTTCTACATTATTTTTGTAACCTACAAAAGAAGGAATACCAAAAATATCAAGAGCTTGAGCTATTTCTGGATAATCATCACGATTAACGTAGATGAATTTTATTTCAGGAAACTTGTTTATCGTTTCTTCTAAGTAACGGTCTAACATGATGCAATCTGGACACCATGTCGCAGAAAATACAAAGACAATCTTTTCATTTTCTTCTTTTAATACTTTAAATTGTTCTATAGAATTTAATTTTTCTATATAATTAAACATATAATCACCTCATTTATGACTAAGATTATATCACAAAAATTAATTGTTAGCATGGAGAATGCTTAGCTTCTAATTTTCAGTTTAAGTTTTCATTTTCAATTTTGATTACAAATGTAAGCATATATATTGAATTTAATTGTTAAATGTTGCATAATATGTGATATAGAGATTAGATTTATGTGATATAATAATATAAATGCTAATCTTTAGTTGATAAAAGCTATACAATATTATAGAGGTGAAAACATGGCAAAACATTATGATTATATTGCGATTGGTGGAGGAAGCGGAGGAATAGCTTCAATTAACCGAGCTGCAATGTATGGTGTAAAAGGATTGTTAATAGAAGGAAATGAATTAGGTGGAACATGTGTAAATGTTGGATGTGTTCCTAAAAAAGTTATGTGGCATGCGTCACAAATCTCTGAGAGTTTAAAATCATATGCTAATGACTACGGATTTAGTTTTGAAAATTTAGAATTTGATTTTTCAAAATTAGTAGGTAATCGTTCTGCTTATATCGATAGAATTCATGGTTCTTATGAACGTGGATTAAATAATAACAAAGTAGATTTAGTAAGAGGATATGCTAAATTTGTTAATAAAAATACAGTTGAGGTAAATGGTGAACAATATACAGCGGATCATATTTTAATAGCAACTGGTGGACAACCAACTATTCCTAATGTTGAGGGAGCAGAGTATGGTGTTACTTCTAATGAAGTTTTTGCATTAAAACAATTACCGAAACGTATTGCAGTAGTAGGTGCAGGATATATTGCGGTTGAACTTGCTGGTGTATTCCACGGTTTAGGTGTAGATACTCATTTATTTGTACGTCGTGATCGTCCTTTAAGAACTTTTGATAGAGATATAGTAGATACTTTAGTAAAAGTTATAAATGAAGAAGGACCAACTCTTCACACAAATGCTATTCCTAAAAAAGTTGTAAAAAATGACGATGACAGCGTTACTTTAGTGCTTGAAGACGGACGTGAAACTACAGTTGACCTATTAATTTGGGCAATTGGTAGAAAACCATTAACTGAAAATCTTAATTTAGAAGCTGCAGGAGTAGAACTTGATGAACGTGGATTTATTCCTACAGATAAATTCCAAAATACTAATGTAGAAGGAATTTATGCAGTAGGTGATGTAACAGGGCGCTTAGCGTTAACTCCAGTTGCAGTTGCTGCAGGACGTAGATTATCAGAAAGATTATTTAATAATAAACCTGAAGAACACTTAGATTACACTAACGTTGCTACAGTAGTATTCTCACACCCAGCGATTGGTTCTATTGGATATACAGAAGAGCAAGCTATTAAAGAATTTGGTGAAGAAAACATTAAAGTTTATAAGTCATCATTCACTCCAATGTATTCAGCAATAACTAGCCACAGACAACCATGTTTTATGAAACTTATTACTCTTGGTGAAGAGGAGAAAGTTGTAGGATTACATGGAATTGGCTATGGTGTAGATGAAATGATTCAAGGTTTTGCTGTTGCTATTAAAATGGGGGCAACAAAACGTGATTTCGATAACACAGTAGCTATTCACCCAACAGGTTCTGAAGAATTCGTAACAATGAGATAATTTTATAAAAAAATGATTGGCCTTTTCCTAGGTCAATCATTTTTTTTATTGACTTTCTATTTTTATAGGAGTATTCTGAACATAGGAGGGGCTTATTATGAAAAAAATATTAAAAACAATAATTATTGGAATATTCACTGTGTCGATAGCCACAGGTTGTGTGAGATTCAGTAATGATACTAATGATAAGCAAGAAAAAATATTTCTGAAGAATTTTCTAATAAAGTCTTTAGTGAATGGATTGGGAAGAAAGGGATAGATAGTATTAAAATTAACACATTGAAAAACAATGTTAAAGTTTATTATCACGATAATGAGACGATTTTAATACAAGGAAAGTACAAAGGAAATTATAAGTATTTTATTGATAATAATTTATTAGATATTACTGCTTTTGCAGAGGAATTAGGTGATAATAGCCTTAATGTATATCTTCCTAATAAAGTATATAAAAATATAAGTCTGGAAAACAGAGATGCAACTTCAAAAATATTTGTAAATTTAGAAAATTTAATTATTAATAGTAATGACGAGGTAGTAGTTGATGGAGCTGAGATAGGTAATCTTAAAATCGCTACTGATAATAAAAAGGTACAGATTACAAAGGATACTATAAATAAAGCGATTATTGAAACTAAAAATAATACAAAGATTATAGTAGACCAAACTAAAGTGAATTCTATGGATTTAATCACAGAATCTGGAGATATTTTCGCAAAAATTAAAGGAAATAAACAAGATTATCAAATAAATTATAATAAGAACACAAAAGAAATTAAAGATAAACAGATAACAGCAGTGTCAGATAAAGGGAAAATTGAAATTAGCTTTAGTTAGATTTGAGAAGGAATTTTTCAAAATATTAAAATAAGAGATGGATTTTTAATTAGTCCATCTCTTTGTTTTTATATTTAGAATCGACCATTTTTTATGAAATTTTCTAGTTTTTTTCTATCATTATCACTCATGCGGATATGTCTATTTTTTAATTCTCGTGAATTATGTTTTTTTGTTATTTTAGAAACATTTTGTTTTCTATCTTTCAACTCTTTTATAAACATATGACAATCACGTAAAATCGCTCCGTAGCCAAGAGTAGTGTCACGTTCATCATGATCGTCACTTACAACTATTATATCGATGAAATGATCAATTCTTAGCTCTCTAGTTTTTCTTTCTATCCATTGATCAGCTCTTTCACCAGTTTTTGTATAAACAATAGTGATAGGTGGTTCTTCTTTAATATATTCTTTTGAACGTGTTAGATAAGCATCGAATATACAGTACACGATATAATTGTTACCTCCTGCATATTCGCGAAGCATATCAATTAGAATATCTCGTTCTGTAGGAAAGGTAGAGCTTTTTATTAAGTCATATTCTTTCATACGAAAAAGTAAATTATAACCATCAATAAATAAATATTGTTTTTTCATAAAAAGTCCTCCTTTGATAATTTAATTAATTTCTTTCCTCATATCTACATGCTCAATACCAGCGTCTAAATAGATTGTATCGTTAACTTGATTATAACCTAATGATTCGTAAAACTTCTCAGCTTGAATTTGAGCACTTAGTTCGATAATTATTTTTCTTTTTAAAATTTGCTGTGCGATATTTTCGCATCCATTAATAAGTTCACGACCAATACCTTGACCACGATATTCTTTATCGATAGCGACACGTCCGATATGAATAACATCTTTATCCATATCGATAAGACGTGCGACTCCGATAAGTTTATCATCACTAAAATATCCAATATGAACCGTATTTTTGCTATGATCTTTTTCATCGAGTTCAAGCTCCACTGGAACATTTTGTTCTTTAACGAATACTTCTATGCGAAGGGAGTGACTCAAAAATTGTGATTTCAGAGAAATCGATTTTGTCGAGTCACCCCCGCACAGTTTATTAGATATCTAAAAAGCTTTTAAAAAGCGAATTTAGATATCAATAAACCACTGCGTCTATGAGTTACCATATACACTTTTTTGAAAATTTATGACTTTTGGGTCAAGCTCTTCTTTAGATTCTAATATTTTAATCATTAGATTTAATTCTTTCGTACATTATTATACCAGCTGCAACAGAAGCGTTTAAGCTTTGAATTTTTCCTAACATAGGTAGGTGATATAAGAAATCACATTCGTTAGTAACAACTTTGCTCATACCTTCACCTTCGTTACCAATAACGATAGCTAAAGGTACATCTTTTGCGATTTTTGTATAATCTTCAGAACGTTCAGCTAATGTTGTTCCAGCAATCCAGAATCCTTTTTCTTTTAATTTTTTAATAGCGTCAGTTAGGTTTGATACACGGATAACAGGCATGTGTTCGATTGCTCCTGCAGAAGCTTTAACCGCAGTTTGGCTAACCACAGCGGCACGACGTTTAGGAATTATTATTGCCTTAACACCACTTGCTTCAGCAGTTCGAATTATTGCACCAAGGTTATGTGGATCTTCAATATGATCTAAAATAAGTAAGGTAGTGTCCTTATTAATTTCTAAGTTATTTACTACTTCATCAAGTTCAAAGTAAGAGTATGGCGCAACATAGGCGATAACTCCTTGATGACGTTCAGTAGTTGAATTGTCTAGCTTGCGTTTTGGAACTTCTTGACAAATGATTTTTTTCTCATTTGCAATGGCGAAAATAGATTTTAATCTTCCTTTTTCTATACCCTCTTGGAATAAAATTTTATTAATTTCACGACCTGATTTAATTGCTTCTAATATAGCATTACGCCCAGCAATTACTTCTTTATCTAAATCAACTTCAGCAGTTTGAACTTGAGATTTTTGTTCTTTGTTTTTCAGTCTTAATTCTTTATAGTGTTTATTGTTTTTCTTCATATAGTCTAATTATGTAGTTAAACATTTCCTCCAATCTTTCAAAGTTTTTTTCTAAATATAAATAACCGAATACCGCCTCTAGTCCAGTAGCAAGTTTGTATTCCATAATACTTGCATTTTTTGCTTTAGAGTTGTTTTTTTGATTTTTTGCACGGTTATAAATTTTTTCTTCTTGTTCCGTTAATATACTATTGTTAAGTATATTTTCCATAAAACTTGCTTGGGCTCTGGCAGATACGATTGTAGAAACTGTTTTATGAAGATCATTTATTTTTCCTAAGTGATTTTTCATAACATATTCTCTACTCATAATATCGTAAATACTATCTCCAATATAGGCAAGGGTTAAAGCCTGCATTTGGTTAGGGTTAGTGAAGTTTTTTTCGGTAAATTTAAATGTTATATTTTTTTCCATCGTACACCTTGTTTTGTATCTTCTAGAATAATTCCTTGTTCTTTTAAGTCATCACGGATTTTATCAGCTAAGGCGAAGTCACGGTTTTTACGAGCGGCTTCACGTTCAGCTATCAGACTTTCGATGTGTTCACTATCGAGTGCATTATCTTCTTTTACATTTATTCCAAGAATTGAACTATACGTTTCGAATGCAGCGTTAATTAGTTCTAATGTTTCCTTATTAACAGCTTCTTTTGCTGTATAAGAATTAGAAATTCTTACGATTTCATACCATGAAGAAAGAGCATTCGCTGTATTGAAATCATCTTGCATATATTCTTCAAATTTATTTAGTTCTTCTGTAACTAATGTTACAACTTCTGTATCTAATTTTTCTTCAGTCATTTCGTTATTTAATCTGAATTGTAGATTTTGATATGAAGTTTTAATTTTTTCGAAGTTTGTTTTTGCTAATTCAATATTTTCTAATGTGTAGTTAATTGGAGTTCTATAGTGGACTGTCAACATGAATAAACGAAGTACCATTGGATTGATTTCAGCAATAATATCTTTTACTAAACGGAAATTCCCTAAACTTTTACTCATTTTAACATTATCAATATTTATAAATGCATTGTGCATCCAGTAATTACTAAATGGTGCATGGTTATGACATTCTGATTGTGCAATCTCATTTTCATGGTGAGGGAATGTTAAATCCTGACCACCAGCGTGGATATCGATTGTTTCGCCCAGTGTTTCTTTAGCCATAACAGAACACTCAATGTGCCAACCGGGGCGACCTTCTCCAAATGGACTATCCCATTTAACTTCACCTGGTTTAGCTTTTTTCCATAGTGCAAAATCTAGGGGATCTTCTTTGTGTTCTCCAACTTCAATACGAGCACCACTAATTAAATCATCGATAGATTGTTTACTTAATTTTCCGTAGTCTTCTTTTTTACGAGTTCTGAAATAAACATCACCGTCTGCTTCATAAGCAAATCCTTCTTCAACTAATTTAGCTATGAATTTGATTATTTCTTGCATATATTCTGTAACTCGAGGATTTTTTGTTGCTCTTTTACATCCTAATGCATCGTAATCCTTAAAGAAAGCATTGATGTACTTATCTGTAAGTTCACTAGTGGAAATTCCTTCTTCATTACTTGCTTTAATAATCTTGTCATCAACGTCAGTAAAGTTAGAGATAAAATCTACTTCATATCCACTATGTTCTAAATATTTTCGTACAACATCAAAAACTATAATAGGACGTGCATTACCGATATGAATATAATTGTATACAGTCGGTCCACAAACATACATTCGTACTTTATTTTCTTCTATTGTTTTTAAAATTTCTTTTTGTTTTGTCAATGTATTATAGAGTTTAATCATAAATAGCTCCTTTTTAATTGGGGGCAAATATGTAAGTGATGTACTCCCAAAATTCTCAATTTTTTAATAATTAGAAAAATCTATTACTTAAATTTTAACACAAAATGTTGATAAAATGAATTATTTATTAATATTTCATGTGAGATAGTTGATTTTTAATTGTTTTAAAATTTAATTTGTATTAAAATATATAGTGGATAAAAAATAAAGGATAAGGATAACATGAAATTATCAGATACGATTTATACGACTGATCAACATAAACAATCAAAAGATATATTTCTAATAATACTAGGAACAGTATTATTCTCAATTTATGCTGGATTGTTAATACCTGTTAATAATATTGGTGCGGGTGGTGCATTAGGATTAAGTTTAGTAATTAATAAAATAACTGGGATAAAAATAGGAACTGCACAATTTGTTTTAAATGTTCCATTATTTTATTTAGGTTATAAATATATTGGGAGAAAATTTGTAATACTAACAGGATTAGTAATTAGTATCTCATCTTTTTTAATTAACAATTTACCTAAGATAATAACTCCTGTTAACCTTGGAGATTCTCTTGTAGCCGCAATCTTCTGTGGAATTATTTCGGGATTAGCTATGTGTTGTCTGTTGGTTGCTGGAGCTTCAACGGGTGGAACGGATATAACAGGTAAGTTTATTACTAAGCAGTTTAAATATAATCTACCAACAGTTTTTTTAATACAAGATATAACAATATATACAATAGTGTGGATATTTTTTGATATTAAATATGTAATGTATGCACTTGTAATGAGTTTTGTACGTAATCAGACGATGAAAGGTGTTCAAAAATTCTTTTCAGCATATATACAATGTACAATAATTTGTAGTAATCCAGAAAAAATGGTGGAACTAATAAACACTACACTGCATAGAGGTTCTACAATAATGGATGTTGAAGGTGGATATTCTCATAAGAAAAAAAGAATGATTATCGTAGTTATTCAACAAAATGAGATGCATCTTTTAAGACAATTAGTAGCGAAAAATTGTCCAGAAGCATTTATTACAGTAACTGCAGTTAATACTATTGTAGGTAATTTTAAAGAACATTCATATAGACTATAATAACAAAGTAAATACGGCTTGAAAACACAGGTTTTCGAGTCGTATTTTTGTGAGTGACTCAAAAATCGTGATTTCGTAGAAATCGATTTTGTCGAGTCACCCCCGCACAGTTTATTAGACATCTAAAAAGCTTTTATAAAGCGAATTTAGATATCAATGAACCACTGCGTCTATGAGTTCTCATATGAACTTTGTCGTTTGGGTCAACCCCATAATAAAGGAAGTTTAAAAAGGGGAAATAAGTTGATAATTGACCATATTTGATATATAATAACAAGTGAAAAAGAAAATTAGGAGGTAAGAAAATGAATTTAATTCCTACAGTAATTGAGCAAACTTCTCAAGGAGAAAGAGCTTATGATATTTATTCAAGATTATTAAAAGATAGAATCATTATTTTAGGATCAGATGTTAATGATCAAGTAGCTAATTCAATAACAAGTCAACTTTTATTTTTAGAAGCACAAGATAGTGAAAAGGATATCTACTTTTACATAAATTCACCAGGGGGAAGTGTAACGGCTGGATTTGCAATTTATGATACTATGCAACATATTAAATGTGATGTTGTAACTATTTGTATGGGTATGGCGGCTAGTATGGGAGCATTCTTACTTGCAGCAGGAACTATTGGTAAACGTTATGCACTTCCAAATGCAGAAGTGATGATTCACCAACCCTTAGGTGGAGCGCAAGGTCAAGCAACTGAAATTGAAATAGCAGCTAAACATATTTTAAGAACTCGTGAAAAACTAAATAAAATTTTAGCGGACAGAACTGGACAAACTATTAAAGCTATTGAACGTGATACAGAACGTGATAACTACTTAACTGCTGAAGAAGCATGTGAATATGGATTAGTTGATAAAGTAATGTATCCAGAAAATAATAAACCACAAAAAAAAGAGAAACCAAAAAAAGCTACGAAAAAAGTTGCTAATAAATCAGAATAAATAAAAAAAGGAATTGGGCATGCAACCCGATTCCTTTTATATTTTCCAAATTTTTCCAAGAGCGTTACGAAATTCGTAATTATCCATAAAGTATTCTATATTACCATTGAAATTACGTTTAAATTGAAGAACACCGTAGTCACTTGCTGTTTCAGAAGTGAAATCTTTTGAGGTACCGAAGAAATTGAAATATTTAAAGTTATTATTTATTGCATATTTCATCATATGGAATAATATAGCATATGGTCCTTCATAACGATGGAACTTACTGATTGCTCCACTAGTGAAGTATATTAAATCTTGTCCTGATTCGATGAAACTTGCACATGATAAATTAATAATATTTCCATTTTCTGATTTTAGTTCTTTTATTTTTTCAATTTTTTTATACCAAATTCCAATATTTTCATCAAATTCCTTTAGACGATTCGTTGCCTTTTTAGCGTTAACTTTACCTTGATCTAGTTTTTCTTTTAAGTCATCTCGTTCTTTTTCAAGAGTAGCTATTGTTTCTGTAGTAGTTTTAATAAATTGATCGCAATCAATGTAAGAAATAAGATAACGTGCTTTTTCACCAATATTATTTTTAAGTGATTTAAAGTATGTATTGTCACGAATTTCAAAATTAATTCTATTTTCTGTGGCACGATTTATTTCATCAAAAATTTTAGCATCATTCTCATTAAAAATATCTATTTCTCGTACTAATACACCTTCTTTAATAGTTCTATTTATAGTATAACGAGCAATTTGAGATATATTTTTTAATAAATTAGATTCTGTTATGTTTTCATCTAATGACTTAGAAAATATACAACGGGGAGGTAATGTTGGGTTTGTAAACAAGTCAGCATTCATAGGGATGTAATTTAAATCATTCAAAATTTTTGCGACTTTTTTAGCATCTTGATTTTCAGTAATATATTCAATATCTTTGAAATATTTCTCGTTTACAAAAGGATTCACCCTTACAGAAAGCACGCGAAGATCTTTAGCAAAGTATTTTTTTAATTCTGTCATATAGAATTTTACTAGTTCAATATTTGAATAATTCATAATTGGACCAAATTGAGCAGTCACCTTATAAAAGAATTTTTTATACTGAAAATAAATGAAAGTTCCATAAGCTAAGATTTTATTATTTTCTTTAACTGCTAAAATTTTAGTTTTTAAATTATTATTGCTATTATTTGTCATGAAATTATATTCAGCTGACTGAGGGAAAAAATAACGGTGGTTATTTTCTTTTTGAAATTGTTGGAGTTCCTCACTATTAATTTCAGTAAATATCATCTTGAAATCTCCTTTTTAATATGTTTATTTTCAAAATTACTTATACGATTATATAATAAATTTTAGAAAAAAAAAAGTAATATACTGTAATTAAACTGATATGAGGGTAAAAGTAAATCAATTATAGTGTATAATAATCTTGAATTCATACAAATAATCGATCTAACTCAAAGAAGGTTGTAATTAGTTAAAAAACAATTACAACCTTATTTCTATATTTTCTTAATTTTTAAATTGCTTACCATTAGATAAGAACATAATATTACTAAGATTAGCGTAGCAATGCTTGGTAATTTTATCGGTGCGATAATCGCAAGAATTGTTCCACAAGTTGTGATAGGAACACCTTGGTAGTATCCATTTTTCATTTTTGTAACGTTGAATCTGGCTAGACGATAAGCACCACAACATACGTATACTCCGCAAATTATTGCAACTATTGTTGTTAGAATAGCTGATGGTTTTTCAGTAGTAACAAATATTTCAAAAACAAGCATAGCTGGTGCAACTCCAAAACTAACTACGTCACATAATGAATCTAAATCGTGACCAATTTCAGAAACAACACCAAGTTTTCTTGCAACGATACCATCGTATCTATCTGCAAGCATGGCTAATATAATAAAGACAGTTCCCCAAATGAAATATCCGTGTGATGTAGTCAAAATTGACATGAATCCACAAAATATATTACATAAGGTAAGATAATTTGGTATGAAGTTTTTATTCATTTTAAAAGTCACCCTCCAATATTGATATTATAATTATAGTACAAATTTGAAATAATGTCTAAGAAAATATAAAATTTATAATAATTAAAGTTAGAAAATTTATATAAGTACGGTGTTGTTTATCCTGAAAGAAACTGTTATAATTAGGGTACAGTTGAATTTTGGGAGGTGCACTATGGAAAAGAATTTTAAAAATTTAAATTTAATGAAGATTATAAAAGAACTGCTTATTATCTCTTTGGGATGTGCAATTTATTCTTTTGCGATTATGCATTTTAATGTTCCAAACAAACTTGCAGAAGGTGGAGGAACAGGGATAGCGCTGTTATTATTATATGCAATTGGACTACCGGTTTCTGTTGGGACAATTTTGGTGAATATTCCTTTATTAGTAATCGGTTATAAAATGTTAGATAAGAAAACTATGTTATATACTGTATATGGTATTTTTATGCTAACTTTTTGGATAGGAGTATTTGAAAAATATAATATCGCTATTGATATAGGAGGGGATAGACTACTTGCTTCTGTTTTTGGGGGGATACTTGCTGGTATTGGTCTTGGAATAGTCTTTTTAGCAGGTGGAACAACCGGGGGAGTAGATATCGTAGCTAAGATTATTCAACTTTATACAGGAAGTTCAATCGGTAGAATAATTCAAGTTCTCGATGGAGTAATTATAGCTTTAACATTTGTAGTAGTTAAAAGTTTTCCTGCGATATTATATACATTAATTTATATTTTCATATGTACTAAGATGATTGACTATGTTGTTGAAGGTGGTGTTCCTGGAAAAGGAGTAATGATTGTTTCATCAGAGATTGAATTAATAACTAAACGAATTCAAGATGATATGAATCGAGGTTTGACATATATTAAAGGTCAGGGAAGTTATTCTAAGAAAGATTTAAATATAGGATATTGTGTAGTCTCTAGAAATGAGATAGGGAAAGTGAAATCTATCGTTTATAATATTGACCCACGGGCGTTTGTAACAATCACCGAAGTTCATGATATTATTGGTGAAGGATTCAGTTTTGATCAACCGAAGAAAACGAGATTATCGTTTAAAAACAAATTATAAAAAAGGATGTATGGGAGTGACTTTATAAAAATGATTTTTTATGAATCATAAGTCTAAAGTCGCTCCTATTATTATTTAATACAAGGAGGAAAAAATCAAAAATAGTATGGTTAAAAATTATTATATAAGATTAGTAAGTTTAATATTATTAATAGCTGTTTGTTGTTCGGTATTTGGGCAGATACTATTAAATTTAATAGAGATAACAAGTGGTTACTATAAGTATTTGATAGTATTAACACCTTTAATTTTAATTTTCACAAAATTTAGTAATAAGTATTTAAAAACTAATACGATAGGAATGAAATATTTTATAGAAGCTGCAACTGGTAATAAAGATAAAGTAACATGGAGCTTTCCTTTTATACTAACGTTGAATACCTTATTAGCACATGGATTTGGAGTAAGTGTTGGACGTGAAGGAGTTGCTGTACAATTAGGTGGAGCTATCGGAGGTAATCTTACTGGAGGAGATTTCAGTAAGGAGAAGAAACAATTTTTTGTTAAATTAGGAATGATTTGTGGTTTTGCAGGATTATTTCAAACACCACTTGCTGCAGTAGTATTTATTTTAGAAGTTGTTAATGAAAAATTTTATTTTACAGTGAATAAGGTATATGAGTATATAATATATATAATCGGAGCATATATTAGCGCCTTTGTTTCCCATAAGTTAGGTTTAGAGAAGTTCTTTGTAGAAATAGATGTAAGTAAGGTAAATATAAATTTAGAATTTATATTCAAACTTATTTTAATTGGTATTGTTTTTGTATTTGTAGGGATCTTCTTTGTTGTTATTCAAAGAAAAATTAAAGAAGTGGTAGTTTTAAATGAGAAAATCAGTTGGATTCTTTTGATTGTTTTTATTCTAGTTAGTTTTATTTTTGAATATAGGTATGCTTCGTTAGGAACAAATTTAATTGGCTTTTCTTTCACAAACTTTGAACAAATTCAAATTTATGATTTTATATTGAAGATTGTTTTAACAGCGATTTGTACAGGTATTGGTTTTAGTGGTGGAGAAGTTACGCCACTATTTGCGATAGGAGCTACATGTGGAGTGATTTTAGGAACTTATTTAGGATTACCTATTTTAGTAACAGCAGCTCTAGGGTATTGTCTTGTATTCTCAGCAGCAACGAAAACTTACATTGCTCCTATACTTCTTGCTTTAGAAGTATTTGGTTATAAGCTTATGCTCTTTGCAATTGTTCCTTCATTTCTAATTTACTTAATAAATAAAAAGTATAGTATATATAAGTAGTAAAGATATAGAAGAAACCCTAGTGTGATAATTCACACTAGGGATTTGTTTTTAGAGTCCAAGTATATTAAGTATTTCTTTTTTATATTTTAATTTTTGCTCATCTTGATTTTCTATATCAAGATTTATTTTAATTTCTGATACTATTTCACCAGGTTTGTTTTTTATGATATAAATTCTATCACTAAGATCGATAGCTTCATCAATATCGTGGGTAATAAGTAGAGTAGTTAAGTCAAGTTTATTCTTAATTTCTAAATACCAAGAGTGTAGTGAAATTTTAGTAATTGCATCGAGTGCACTGAATGGTTCATCTAATAAGAATAGTTCTTCTTTAAACATATATGTACGAAGTAGTGCGATTCTTTGACGCATACCTCCACTTAATTCACTAGGATATTTATCTTTATATTCATAAAGATTAAATAATTTTAGACTTTTTATTGCTTCTTCTTCAGCTTCTTTTTTACTGACTTTTCTTATTAGAAGTGGAAGTGTTATATTTTGAATAATAGTTTTATGCTCTAGTAATAAATCTTTTTGAAGCATATAACTTACACGACCTTTATAGTCTGTGTTACCTTTTATAGATATCTCACCACTTTGAAGAGGATTGATACCTGCGATAATATTGAAAAGTGTAGTTTTACCAACACCACTACCGCCGAGTATAGATACGACTTCACCTTTATCGACGTAAATATTTATATCATGTAATATTTTATTGTTCGGATAATTGAAAGATAAGTTTTTTATTGATAATATATTCATTATTTTATAAAGTCATTGCTGAATCCAGTGTTTTCTGCAAGAGGTTTTTCAGTGATTTTGTTGTCGTTAACCCAACGGTAGAATGCATTCCATCTGTTAGCGTCGAATTCACCCCAGTGATCTTTGTTTGATGCATATTGTTTAGATAAATATTTTTGAGATTCAACGATGAAATCTTTTTTATCTTTTAATTCTGGAGCATTTTTAATTAAAATCTCTGCAGCTTCTTCAGGATGTTCTATAGCGTAGACATATCCTTTCTTAATAGCTTTAAGAACTTTTTTAGCTTCTTCTTTATTTTCTTTTAAGTAATCATTATTTGCAATAATTACTGGAGAATAGTAGTCTAAGTCTTTGTTGAAATCTTTTAAGTAGAAGTAGTTAATGTCTAATTTCATACTTTCTGCTAATTTACCATCCCAAGCATAGTAAATCCAAGCAGCATCGAAAAGACCATTTTCTAATGGAGTAACAGAGTTAGTATCTGTATTTGGAGCTAAGTTTAACTTATTAGCATCTCCACCTTGTTTTTGAATTAATGATTTAACCATTGCTAATTCTACTGGATCATTCCAAGTTCCATATTTTTTACCTTCAAGGTCTTTAGGTTCTTTAATATTGTTTTTCTTAAGCGAAATAATACCAGATGTGTTATGTTCGATAATAGCAGCTACAGCAGTGATTCCTGCTCCTTTAGAAAGTTTGTTAGCCATTGAGTCTTGGTAATAAATTCCAAAAGGTGCTTTATTGTTAATAATTAAATCAGAAGTACTGTCTTCAGGTGCTGGTTTAATATCAAGATCGATACCTTCTTCAGCAAAGTATCCTTTTTCCTTCGCTACATATAGACCAGTGTGGTTAGTATTAATCGCCCAGTCAAGAACGAAGTCAACTTTCTTAAGTTCTTTTTTCTCTGCATTTTTATTTACTGTACTACATGCAGTTAATGAAATTGCTAAGATAAATGCAAAAATGCTAGTTAATATCTTTTTCATGATTTTCTCCTATATATTTCCATTTAATAAATTTTTTCTCACTTAGTTTAACAAGTTCAATACTTAGTAAACTGATGACTGATACTAATATGATAATTGCAAACATAGTATCATATTCAAAAAGTTTTTTTGCTTTAATCATGTATACTCCAAGTCCTTCAAATCCTCCAAGCCATTCAGCTACTACTGCAGCGATAAATGCATAAGAGACGCTGACTCTAAGTCCTGCGTAGAAATAACTAAGACTAGTAGGAATTTTAACATGCCAAAGTATTTGGAATTTACTCGCATTCATAAGATGTAAAAGAGTGATCATATCTTTATCACAGTTTCTAAATCCATCTAGAATACTAACAACTATTGGGAATGTTGTCGTTAAAACAATCAATACAATCTTTGGAGTTAGTCCGTATCCAAGCCAAAGAACAAGGATAGGGGCTATGGCTATAGTTGGAATAGTTTGAGTTAGTACTAAAAGTGGATAAATTGTCTTATTAAATATTGGTATACTATCCATAATTAAAGCAAGAAGCCAAGCTATGACTATTCCTAGAAATAATCCTATTATAGCTTCGAGTAGGGTGATTTTGCTGTGAAAAATTAATAGTTGATAGTTTTTTATAAATGCTTTTACTATTTCAATGGGTGTTGGAATAATGTATTTAGGTAATAAACCAAGGTTTCCAGCACCTTGCCAAATTATGATTAAGAACAACATAGAAATAGTTGCAGCGTATTTGTTAATTAAATTTACTAATTTTCTCATCAATAGTTAAAACGTCTCCATAGTTAATTTTCACATTTGCAAAAATATTTTTGCTGTCCTCACCCGCTAGGACTAAACATTCTTTTAATGTATCCATTAAATCATTGAATTCTCCTTCAATGACCGTTTCGAATGGAGTTACCTTTAAATTAGAATGTTTATTTTGTAGAAAATAGATAACTTTATCTATAATCTTTAATCTCCCATCATGATTATCAAGTGGAAGAATTTGTAATGCAATACTGCAATTTATCAAAATAAAAAACCTCCTTACAATATAAGGGGGGTCTAAGTTTTGTCTTTAAGCTAAGTGTACCTACGCTGGCATTATCCAGATCAGGTGCGGTCGAAATATTGATATTTCCTCTCAGACTGTTCACAGACTCCCGTATAAATAATTATAGCATAATGGTAAAATAATTCAATAAAAGTACTTTCAAGTGAGTGACTCAAAAATTGAGATTTCGGAGAAACAAAATTTTGTCGAATCATCCCCGCAAAGTTTAGTAAATATCTAAAAAGCTTTTGTAAAGCGAATTTAGATATCGATAAATCACTGCGTCTATGAGTTTTTATATGAACTTTGTTAAATTTTAGGTCTTTTGGATTAGCCTCAAATAGGTAAGACTGTAAAATAGGTGAGATGAGTAGATTTAATATAACATAAATGATATATTTCTATATAGAAGTCTAAAATCATACTAGAGTTATTAATTATAATAACAATAGTATATATAAAAGAATTATTTTTGATTTTTCTTTTGATATATGATAGAATTATTAATCATAAATAAAATAAAAGAGGGATATACCAGTGAAAATTTTAAGAGAAATTATGGAATGGATAGTAGTTGTAGTAGTTTCGATAGCTATTTATCTTGTTCTAAGCACTTATGTTATTGCACCTTTTACAGTAAAAGGTCACTCAATGGACTACACATTTGCTGATAACGATAAAGTTTTCGTTAATAAATTTAGTAAAAACTTTGAACGTGGAGATGAAGTTGTTTTCCACGCCAATGAAACTGATGATTATATTAAACGTATAATTGGAGTTCCTGGAGACACAATTGAGTACAGAAACGATGTATTATATGTAAATGGTCAAAAAGTAGATGAGCCATACTTAGCTCAAAAAATAAAAGAGGCTAAGGCTTCTGGTACAGCACCATTTACACCAGACTTTAATATTGAATTTTTAAGCAGTACAAAATCTAAGACAGTACCTGAAGGGACATACTTCGTACTTGGAGATAATAGACAACACAGTACGGACAGTCGTGTCTTTGGATTCGTTAAAAAAGAAGCGATGATTGGAAAGGTAAGCTTAAGATACTATCCATTTAGTTCATTTAAATTCTTTTAATATTCAATCATAAAGAAAATTATATATATCGAATTATTTTAGTTGCTAAAAATATTACGTTATGCTAGAATAATATACGGGCACTCTTAAAGAGTGATTTAAGAAACCACCCCCTGCGATAATTTCGTAGGGGGTTTATTATTTTTTAATAGAAGGAGAACACAATGACAAAGTATATTTTTGTAACAGGTGGAGTAGTTTCATCATTAGGAAAAGGGATTGTAGCGGCATCAGTAGGTCGTGTATTAAAAAATAGAGGATTAAAGGTAACATTACAAAAGTTTGATCCATATTTAAACGTTGACCCAGGAACAATGAGTCCATATCAACATGGAGAAGTTTTCGTTACAGAAGATGGAGCAGAAACAGATTTAGACTTAGGGCACTATGAGAGATTCATCGATGTTAACTTAGGACAATATTCTAACGTAACTGCAGGACGTGTTTATTCTTCAATTATCGAAAAAGAACGTCGTGGAGATTATTTAGGAGGAACAGTTCAAGTAATTCCTCACGTAACTAACGAAATAAAATCTCGTGTATTATTAGCAGGAGAATCTAGTGATGCAGACGTAGTTATTACTGAAATCGGTGGAACAACAGGAGATATCGAATCTTTACCATTCTTAGAAGCTATCCGTCAAATCCGTAGTGATTTAGGTCGTGATAATGTATGTTTCATTCACTGTACATTATTACCATATATTAAAGCTGCTGGAGAAATGAAAACTAAACCAACTCAACAATCAGTAAAAGAATTACGTGGATTAGGTATTCAACCAGATATTATCGTAGTGAGAAATGAGCTTGCTCTAAACGATGAACTACGTGCTAAAATTTCATTATTCTGTGACATTCCTAAACAAAATGTTATTGAAAGTCGCGATGTAAGTAATTTATATCAATTACCAGTAAATCTTAAAGCTCAAAAAATTGATGATATCGTATTAAATCACTTTGGTTTAACAGCACCAGAAGCTGATATGACTGAATGGTTATCATTAGTAGAGAGAGTAGATAACTTAAAAGAAAATGTAAGGATTGCATTAGTAGGTAAATATGTAGAACTTCATGATGCTTATATTTCAGTCGTAGAATCACTTAAACACGCTGGATATAAACACAATGCTAAAGTAAAAATTGATTGGATCCAATCTGAAGATATTACAGAAGAAAATGTACATGAATATCTTAAAGATGCAGATGGAATTTTAGTTCCTGGTGGATTTGGTGATCGTGGAGTAGAAGGTAAAATCACAACTATTAAATATGCACGTGAAAACAATGTTCCGTTCTTCGGTATTTGCTTAGGTATGCAACTTGCTGCTGTTGAGTTTGCACGTAATGTATGTGGATTAACTGGAGCACATTCATCTGAATTAGATCCAAATACACCATACCCAATTATTAACTTATTAGCAGATCAAGAAAATGTTGTTGAAATGGGAGGAACTTTACGTTTAGGAAGTTACCCTTGTACATTAACAGAAGGATCTGTAGCACACAGAGAATATGGGGAAATCAACATTACTGAGCGTCACCGTCACAGATACGAATTCAACAACTTCTATCGTGATCGTTTATCTCAAAAAGGTATGGTATTATCAGGTGTGAGTCCAGATGGAAAACTTGTAGAAATAGTAGAGATTCCTGAACACCCATGGTTCGTTGCAGGTCAATTCCACCCAGAATTCAAATCACGTCCAGAAAAAGCACACCCATTATTCGCTGGATTCATTAAAGCAAGTTTAGAAAATAAAAGATAAGAAGTAGAGATTTAATATGAAATTATCAGGTTTAATCACAGAACTTGAAAACAATCGTAATGAACTTTTAGCTGAATCAATGGGAAAGTACATGCGGGATAAATTCAACTTTCTTGGTATAAGAGGACCGAAAAGAACAGAATTATTTAAGAAGTATTTTCCTACAGCTAGAAAAACAAAAGAAATAGATTGGAATTTTATTGAAACTTGTTGGAATAAAGAAGAAAGAGAATTTCAATATGCGGTAGTGTATTATTTAAAAGCTATGCAAAAATTTCTAAAAAAAGGTGATATTTCAAAGCTAAAGTATCTTGTAGTTACTAAATCTTGGTGGGATACAGTTGATTTACTATCTAAGATTATTGGTGATGTTGTGAATCGTAACAAGGAATTAAAAACTTTGATGTTAGAATGGTCAAAAAAAGAAAACAACATCTGGTTAAGAAGAGTAGCTATTTTACATCAATTATCATTCAAAGAGAATGTAGATAAACTTTTATTAGAAACAATACTAGAAGATAATTTATCTGATGGTGAATTTTTCATTAATAAAGCTATAGGATGGGCACTTCGAGATTATTCAAAAGTTAATCCAGAATGGGTTAGGAAATTCATAGAAAAAAATAGAAGTGAAATGGCGAATCTTAGTTTAAGAGAAGCGATGAAATATTTATAGGATTAGTTAGAGAAAATTGCTTATATTTAAATGAGTGATTTTCTCTTTTTTCAATATTAATATAATGTTATACTATTAATAAATGGAATTTAATATAAATTTTATACTATAATGTAGCTTTAAAAATACAATAATATACTTAGGAAGATATTATAAACAAAATTTTTATGTGATAATATTTTTTAGTCTAATAATAAGTTTTATAATAATAGAGGTGAAATATAATGAAGAGAATAGTTACAAGTTTTTTTGTAGTAATTCTTTCGGTTGTACTATTAATAATTCTACCGTTTATTTTGAAAAATAAGCAAGAAGAATATATTGATTTTTCAAATGTAACGGAGTCTATTGATAATACTAATAATGATGATGAAAACTTGAGAATAGGATTGATTTCGGTAGCAGGAGATAATAAGAGTTATATCTTGGAGAAAGAATTAGCTAATTACATCGGTGAAAAACTAAATAAAAAGGTTAAATTGATTCAAAAAAAAAGTTATAGAGATATAAATATTCTATTGAAAAATAATAAAATAGATATTGCATTTTTATCAACAGGAGCATATTCATTATATGAAGATAAGGATTCATTAGAACTTTTAGCTAGACCAAATAGGGGAAAAGCATATTATCATCCTATAGTCATCGCTAAAAAAGACTCAAGTATAAAGGAGATAGAGGATTTAAAAAATATGAGTTTTGCTTTTGTTGATACTTATAGTTATTCCGGGTATTTAGCATTAAATGACTATTTTAAAAAAAATGGAATAATAGTTAATAAATTTTTTAGTAGTAATTATTTTACGCATAGCCATGAGGAATCGATAAACCAAGTTGCAAGTGGAACAGCGTCGGCAGCTATAATTGATGACTGGGCTTTACAATATATACAAAATAATTTTCCAGAAGTAGCTAACAATGTTAAAGTAATAAAGACATTCCCAGAGGTAGCGACTGGTCCAGTAGTTAGTCATAAAAATTATGAAGATAAAGAAAAAATTAAGAATATATTACTTTCTATAAACAAGGATAATTCAATAAAGAATACATTATCTCAACTTCAGATTGAAAAATATGTAGAAACAAAAGCAAGTGATTATCCAAATCTAATAAGCGAGGATTAGAAAATGGATAAGTTGAAGATAAAAAATAAAATTATAATATTTTTTGTGGTAATTTATACAGTATATTTGAGTGTTGTTCTAGTATATACGTATGCTAATAATAAAAATATACTTGAAGGTGCATTGAAAGATAGAATAACTCAAACTTATTACCAATTATCAGGAAATATTTCAGAGAACATAAAAACAGAAAATACTTATGAAATATATCAAAAAATTCATAGTGCATCAGTAAATAAAGAGGTAGCATATATAGTTATTTACGATAATGAGAAAAATATATTAGGGAAAACTTTAAAAGGTGTTCCAGAGAAACTTTTAACATTTAATACCGAACAATTAAATAATTTTAAAAGATATGGGAGCTCAAGAGGAGAATTATTAGAATATATTTCTCCTATAGATGATGTAAATATCGGATATATAAGGATAGGATTTTACACAAAAGATATTTATGTTAAAACATACACGCAGTTTTTAAGAATATTATTTTTAAATATGATAGTATTTCTTATGTTGTTAATAATTGCTTACTATATTTCAAAAATGATTGAACGCCCTGTTCAAGATTTAACTCTAGTTACAGATGAAATTATAAGAGAAGGAGACTATAGAAAAAAAATAGAAAAAGATAATTATAGCCGTGATTTCCATGTTCTTGTTAGCTCTATTAATAAAATGGTTGAGTCAAATAGAAAAAACAAGAAATTGAATAACTATTTATTAAACAAAATATTCAGAATTCAAGAAGAAGAAAGAAAAATGCTTTCTAGGGAATTACATGACGAGGTAAGTCAGTCTTTAGCAAGCTTGTTGTTTTTATTGAGTAATCTTGTAGAAAAAGAAAGTGATGAAAGAAAAAAAGATAGATTACTATTAATACAAACAGAGATAGAAAATAGTTTAACAAACATAAGAAATATTGCAGTAAATTTAAGACCACCAAGTTCAGAATTGAGTTTAGAAGAAGTGCTTATAAAATACATAGAAGATTATAAAAAATTATATAATATCGAAGTGGATTTTTATACAAACTATAGAGGTGGAAAGAATAATAATTTTGATATAACCCTCTATCGTATAATTCAAGAATCGTTATCTAATATAAAACGCCATTCAGGAGCAACAGAAGTACAGATTAAACTTTATGGGAATGCAGATTACATTATCTTGAGTATTGCCGATAATGGTATTGGATTAACTAAAGAACGTGTAGAGAAGGCTAAAAAAGAAGGACGATTAGGAATTTATGGAATACAAGAAAGGATTTTAGATTTTTCAGGGGAGTTTAAGGTTTTACATAATAAAAAATATTCTACAATACTAACTTGTAAATTTAAGACTGAAGTGATAGAGGAGAAAGCTGATGAAGATATTATTGATTGATGACCATAAACTAATAAAAATTGGCATAAAAGTACTTTTAGAAGATGATGAAAAAATCAGTGTCATTGATGATTGTGCAAGTAAAACTGAATTTTTGGAAAAAATTAAAGATAATATATATAATTTATTTATTTGTGATATTTCATTGCCTGACGGGAGTGGATACGATATATTAGAAATTATAAAAGAGAAAAAACTCGATGCTAAAGTAATTATATTAAGTATGCATGAAGATAAATCATATATAAAAAAAGCTTTGAGACTGGGAGCCTCGGGTTACGTAACAAAAAGCACTGCTCATGAAGAAATCTTGCAAGCAATTGATAAAGTTATAGTAAAAGATGAAATATACTTAAATGATAAGTATGCTACAATCTTCTATGAACTATTTAAAGAAGATAAAGAAATAGAACTTAGTGAACGAGAAAAAGAGGTAGGGAGATATATAGTTGAAGGGTATACTCTGACAGATATTGGAGAGAAATTGTTTCTAAGTGTTAAAACTGTGGATACATACAAAAAACGCCTTATGGAAAAAACAAATACTAAAAAAAGAAGTGAATTAGTGGAATATTTAAAAAATAACCTTATATTATAACCAAAAGAAAAATATCTCTATCAGAATAAGGAGGATTAAAAATCTTGTCTGATAGAGATATTTATTTATTAATTTTCTAACTGTTTAGATGTTTTTTTGAATAGTGTTAATGAGATGAATACAAATGCTAATACGCAAGAAACGATTAATGCGTAGAAACCACCATTCCATCCAAAGACATCAACAAGTTTACCCATAACGTAACCAGCGCTTGCTGATCCAAGTAGGTAACCGAATAAACCAGTAAGCCCAGTTGCAGTACCTGTAGCAACACGTGGAACTAAGTCTGCTGCTTGAAGACCAATCATCATAACAGGTCCATAGATTAAGAATCCGATAGCTACAAGACAGATATTATCTACTAATGGGTTTCCTGGAGGGTTTTTCCAGTAAATGAAAACAGCTACAAGAACTCCAGTTAAGAATAATAACATAGGAGGAGCACGGTGTCCTTTAAACACTTTATCACTTAAGTATCCACTAGTTAGCATACCGAAGATACCAGCATATTCATATAAGAAGTAAGCCCAACTTTGTTTGTCAACAGAGAAGTGTTTTACTTCTTTTAAGTAAGTAGGTGCCCAGTCGATAATTCCGTAACGTACAAAGTATACGAATACGTTAGCGACTGCGATAGCCCATAGGAATTTGTTGTTAATAATGTATTTAAAGAAAATATCTTTTGCTGATAATGTGTGAGCAGACTCAACTTTTTCTACAATTTTTTCACCTTTCCATTCGTCTACAGGAGGTAAACCTTCAGACTCTGGAGTATCTTTCATTAGATAAAACATAATAATTGCTAAGATAATAGCAATAGTCGCTGGTAAGTAGAATAATGATTGCCAAGCACCAAAAACTGAAAGTCCTAAAAGTGCAAGAGGACCGATTAATCCACCACCAAGGTTGTGAGAAACATTCCACCAACTCCACCAGGCCCCACGCTCAGAAGCAGAGAACCAGTTAGTCATTGTTTTAGCACCAGGTGGGTATCCCATACCTTGGAACCATCCGTTAAGTGCTGATAAGAAAATCATTAATGTTAATGAAGAAAGTACTGCAGGAACAAGACCGAAAATTAAGCTGACAGCAGCAGAGGCAACTAAACCAATAGTAATAAAGTACTTAGGATTACTTCTATCTGAAACGTTACCCATGATGAATTTACTGAAACCATAAGCTAAAGAAAGGGCAAGAGAAACTTTCCCTAAATCAGCTTTAGAGTAACCATATTGATCAATTAAATAAGGGATAGCAAGTGAGAAGTTTTTTCTAATTAGATAGTATGCTGCGTATCCAATGAAGACTCCTGAGAATACTTGCCATCGAAGTTTTTTATATTCAGCATCAGTACGAGAACTATCAATTCTCGGTTTTGGTGCTGAAGCTCTTAAAAATGAGAACATAAAAATTCCTCCTTTACTTCAATAATGTATTATTTTAAACTTTAGATAAACTTAATTCATATTAAGCTTACTTATTAAAAACTTTGACGTCAAACTTTTAATAAATAGTTTACTTTTGAAAAATAGTTAACTTATAAAAATATTATATATAACCAATAAACCTTTGTAAATGTATTTTTATAAAGTTTTTCTCTTTTAGAAAATACCTTACAGTACATGTCAGAAAATACCTTACAGAGTTAATAGTTGATAAGTCAATGATAAAAAGATATAATAATGGCAATCTATAATTGACTAGTCAATAAAAGAGGAGGTTATGTGGATGGATGTAAGAAAATATGTAAATCTATTGCATGATTTGAAAGTGTTAGAGAGAAAGATTGCTCATATATTTGAGAAAAAAATAGGGATAAGCCTAACAAGATTTCAAATTATAAAATACTTATATGAAGTTGATGTAGCAACACCTAAACAGATATCTAAGATTTTAGAAATAGACGCAGCTGCTATAACTAGACATTTGAAAATATTAGAAGAAGCAGGATATATTAATAAGCGTCGTAATAAAGAAAACAATAGAGAAATTTATGTAGAAATAACTGAAGCTTCAAAAAACAAAATTGATAGTTGTACTAAAGATACTGATATCAGAAATATTATCAGTGAGGATTTTACAGATGATGATCTAAAAAAACTGACTAAATTATTAGATAAATTTAATAAAAGCTTAATTTAAGAAAGAGGTATAAAATGAATATAATATCAACCATTTTAACAGTGTTAGTAGCAGTGCTATTTTTCTATATAATGTACTTAGAAACTTTTGTAACAGATTCAGACAGTACAAGTAGAGTATTTAATATATCAAAAGAAGAATTGAAAAGACCGAATTTAAACATATTATTCAGAAACCAAGGTATTTATAATGGCCTATTAGGTGTAGCATTATTATATGGTGCATTTATATCAAAAAATCCTAAAGAAATAGTAGGATTGCTATTGGTTTATATTATACTAGTTGCTATATATGGTGGTTTAACAAGTGATAAAAAAATAATATTAAGGCAAGGTGGATTACCTATTTTAGCTTTAATATCATTATTCTTCTAGAGGTGCGATAAAATGGAGAAAACGGCGGTAATCATTGGAGCTACAGGTGCTGTAGGTAAAGAAATATTAAAAAAAATCTTAGCAGATGACTTTTATAACAAAGTATATATTCTTGGAAGGCAGTCAATAGACAAGTTAGCTGATGAAGAAAGATTAACTAAAATAATAGTTGATTTTGAAAATTTAAATTTTGATACAAGCATTCTAAAAGATGCAGATGTATTTGCAAGTCTTGGAACAACGATAAAAATAGCCAAAACTAAGGAAAACCAACGCAAAATAGATTTGGATTACACAATTAACTTCGCGAAAATTTGTGAAGGAAGAGTTAGGAGTTTTAATGTTGTATCGGCAGTTGGAGCAAATAGCAGATTTAAAAGCTTCTACTCTTCTTTAAAAGGAGAATTGGAAGAACAATTACAAAAAATGAATTTAGGAACTTTGAGAATATATAGACCGTCATTATTAATTGCTAAGAGAGCTGATAAGAGAGTGATGGAAGATTTTTTCATTAAATTATCTCCAGTACTTAAGCCTATACTACGTGGGAAATTTAAAAAATATAGTCCTATTGAAGTAGGGATATTAGGGAAAGAAATAGTTAGATTTGCGATAAAATATAAAGAAAAAGGGATATATACTTATTCTGATTTTAAAGAAACTTAATGATATTATACATTAAGTTTTTTTATATTTTTAATAAGAAATTTATTAATAATGATAAAAATAAAAAAAGATATATAATGTACAGAATATATAAATATTATTTTTTAGTAAGGTGACAAAGTTATGTAGATTTAAATGATTAATTATTTATTGTCTTAAATATATAAAAATTTAATTGTCATACTTTTGAAAATATATAATTATTTAGAGATAAGTGTTATTTAAAAGATATTAATATCTTTTAAAATTAAATTTATTGAGATATATTTTTTATTGAAAAGAAAATATTATTATGATATAGTATCTTTTAAAGTAAACTATTTAAAAAATAGTTTTCTTAAATCTACATATTAAAAAGGAGATAACAGTATGAAAAAAGGGTTAACAATATTCGCATTAACTACTATTCTTTGTGGAGCAGCTGCAATAACAGATGTAAAACATGAAGCTTTTGCAAAAAGTAGTTCGAGCTCAAAAGGAAGTAGTGCAAGTTCAGGAGGACGAGGTTCAAGTTCGAAGGGTGGTAGTTCGCATTCAGGAGGCAGAAGCTCAAGTTCAAAAGGAAGTAGTGCGCACTCAGGAAGTAGAAGTTCGAGTTCAAAAGGAAGTAGTGCACACTCAGGAAGTAGAAGTTCAAGCTCAAAAGGAAGCAGTACACACTCAGGAAGTAGAAGTTCAAGTTCAAAAGGAAGCAGTACACACTCAGGAAGCAGAAGTTCAAGTTCAAAAGGGACTAGTGCAAGCTTAGGAGGAAAAGCTTCAAGTTCAAAAGGGACTAGTGCAAACTTAGGAGGAAAAACTTCAAGTTCAAAAGGGGCTAATGTAAGCTTAGGAGGAAAAACTTCAAGTTCAAAAGGGGCTAGTGTAAGCTTAGGAGGAAAAACTTCAAGTTCAAAAGGGACTAGTGTAAGCTTAGGAAGAAAAACTTCTAATTTAAAAGGGAACGTTTCACAAAAAGGTCAAACAAATAGAAATTCAAAAGGGAAACAAGTTTCTATAAATAAAAAAGCGAGTACGAGTGCTATTCAGAGTACAAAGAAAAATAATTCAGTAAAAGTAATTTCAAAAAATAAGAATAGAAAATTATCGAATAAAGCTGTCAGTATAAAAAATAAAACAGCTATAAAAGGAACTTCAAAAGTTAATAGTTTAAGAAAAACAAATAAAATTAATTTAACTAAAAAATTAGTTGTACCCCAGAAAAATCTTAAACTTACTAACATATCAAAAAAATATGTTACGAATAAAGCAGTTAATGCTAAGACAAAGATTGCTACGCCACAAGAAATATCAAAATTACCAACTATAGCAATTGCAAGATATGCTATAAAGACAAGAACAGGAGCTAAGCTAAATCAACTACATGGGCATTATTGTGGTCCTGGACATGGAGATATTGTTAATGGTCCAAAGCCAGTAGATGCATTAGATGCATTATGTCGAGCTCATGATATAGGATATGAAAGAAAAGGTTATTTTAATAGAGAAGTTAATAACGAATTTATAAAAGGTGTGTATAGAGATGCTCATAAAATGTCTCCGCAAGTAAGAGAAAAAGCTTATTATTACGCGGAAGGATTTAAACGTATGGATAAAACACCATTACAAGAAGGTGCAAAATTTGGAAGTTTTGTTTCTGGAAAAGTTAAGGCGGCAGGTGCAGCGATAAGTAACGCTTTTAAGGCAGTAGGAAATGTTTTCAAATCAAATACAGCACCGATTGGTAAAAGGGCCCTGTAAGTGAATGTGAAAATCGAAGTGAGAAATCACACCACTTATTCCTTCTTACTAAGAAAGTTGTGCATTAATCAAAGGTCATAGAGTACTAGAGAGAAATACCTCAAAAATTAGTTTATTTTTGAGGTGTTTTATAATGAAGGTATTACTCATAGAATTTAGAATAGTAACTTATGATAGAAAATTTTAACGTTATAAATTTCATTTGTTTTCTAAGCAGAAAAGGAGTATAATGAAATTAAATATAATAAATATTAATATAGTATAAAGGAGAATTAATATGAGCGTAGGAATAATTTTTGAAGAAGCAGGTTTATTAAAAAAACATGATAGATTTAAATTAGTAAAAAAAGTAGGGAAAGAAGGCGATGTTATTCCTAAACATAATCATCCAGAAGCTTTAGTAGTATTTACTTGTGTCAAAGGTGAAGTTAAAGTGTTTTTAAACGATGAAGAAATTCATATTGTAGAACCAGGTAAGGTATTACATTTTGATGGTGATAATTATATTAATGCAGAATTTTTGAAAGATGGCGAAGTTTTTGTTACTTTAATCAATAAATAAGACTAAGATAATCTTCCTAATGTTTTCATAGCAATCTAGATTACTATTTTAAGGGAGGATAAATTATGTTAAATCAAGTAATTTTAATAGGAAGATTAGTAAAAAAACCAGAATTAAAAGAAAGTGATAAAAAAGTAAGTTATATTAAAGCTACTATTGCAGTTCAGTCTGATTTTAAGAATAAAGAAGGGAACTATGATACTGAATTTTTCGAATTTACTGCTTTTGGTAAAATCGCAGAAAATACAGTCAAATACTGCGAAAAAGGAAGTTTACTCAATATAGTGGGTACTTTAAACAATAATGTTTATAAAGATAAAGACGGAGTGACCCACTATAGAATTAAGATTATAGCTAATAAAATTTCATTTTTAAGTAAAGGATCTAAGAAAGAAGAAAGAGAAGCTGAAGATGTTTTTGTCTTAGGGCAATAGAAATAAATAGTAAACTAGGTTGCAAAACCTCTAACATAGTACAAACTGTGTTAGAGGTTAATTTTATACTTGTTTTTTATTTTATTTGGTATATAATAGTATATAAAAATTTAAATTTGAAAGGAAAGCGTGCTATGGAAGAAGTAAAAATAAAATATTTTAAGAATGATAAATTGATAACAATACCAAAAAAAGAAAAAAATAAGATTCTTGTTCTTCAAATAGTTTTAGAGATGTTGAAAGAAAAATCACTAGAGTTTACAGAAAAGGAATTAAACGAAGCGATTAAGGAGATTCATTCGGATTATTCTCTTATTCGAAGATACTTAGTTGACTATAAGTTTTTAGATAGGGATAATTATGGAAGAATATATAAGGTTGTAGGAAAAAAAGATGAATAATACTAAATTTTATTATCTATATAATATATTAGTTACAGTAGCAACAGCATTCTTTAATCCGATTTTATATATTTACTTATTATCAAAGAATTTTTCTTTCGCTGAAGTAGGGTTGTATTTATCAATTTTTTGGTTAGCTTCTTTTATGACAGAACTGCCTTGCGGGGCAATAACTGATAATATCGGGGCAAAAAATAGTATTCTTCTTAGTTCAGTTTTTAGGGTTGTTGGTTTAATATTATTGCTTAGCAATAGTTTAATTTTACTGTATATTTCTGCGATTTTATCCGCAATTGCAGAATCGTTTCAATCTGGAACACTAACAAGTTGGTTAGTAAATGTAAGCAATAAAAATAATGAAGAGGTAAATATTGATAAAGTTCTTTCTAGAAATTCTCTGTATGCATTATTTTTCTCAGCAATTGCAGGATTTATAAGTGCTAAATATGTGTATGTTTATTATAAAAGTTTGTCAATAATATTAAGTATGCTAGTTTTTATTATTTCGCTGTTTATTACACTTTTATTTATGAAAAACTTAGAAATTACACAAAAAATATCGATTGAGAAACTAAAAGGATCATTTGGAACGGTTAAAAACTCACTGAAGGAAACATTATATGTGAAAAGTAGTGTATTTCTTATGATACTTTTCGTTATTCCGTCTATCTTAGATCTTGGACCATCTAATCAATGGCAAGCGGTATTTGAAAAGCTTGATACTAATATAATTGGTTATATTTGGGTAGGTATTTCTATTAGTGGAATGTTGGGAAGTCTTATATATGAAAAACTATCAAATGAGTTATCAAAATTCCATGTATTGTATATATTTGTAGTTATTAATATTGGAACGTTATTAATGTTTATCTTTATTCAGAATGTTTATGCTAAGTTTTTATTATTTATGCTGTATATTATTTTCTTTACTATGATGAGTATTCAGGTCAATGTATTTATGCATAAATATTTAGTAAAAAATGATGATAACAGAACAACTGTAGTTTCAATATTCTATACTTTCGAATCTATTATTGTAGCAATATTATTATCAGTTAATGGAGTACTGACTGATAAAGTTGGTATAGAAAATACATGGCTAGTATTTTTAGGAGTAATAGGAATAGTTATTATATCATTTGCACTTGCTATGTTCAAAAAGAAATTTAATAAGTCATAGAATATCAAAATAAAATTTTTATAGCTAATATTATATGAGGGTGCCACTCGATAAAAACAAAGTTTAGGAAATAATTGTTTTTATTGAGTGGTATTTTTTTGAAAAGGGTAAACAATTGATGTTGCTTATTAGTTAGATTAATAGTAAAATAATTAGTATAAACTTATATACAAGGAGTTCATATTGTGAAAAAATACAAATTATCAATATTATTAGCAAGTGCAGTGTTAGGAGGAGTAGGTGCAACTTATTTATCGGCTGAAGCCAATGAAGTTTCTGCGGCTGAGGTAAAAACAGAAGTAGTTACACCGGCTACTACAGGAAATAATGAAGTGACACCTACTGGAGCGACTACAACAAGTCCTCAAACTACTGCTCCAAAAGAAGTAAAAAACATAGGGGAAGTACAAGGTGAAAGCCATGAAAGTCCTTTAGTTGGAAAAGAAGTAGTAATAAACAATGTTGTTGTAACTAAGACTGACAAAACTGGTTTCTATGTTCAGGATAAAGTATCAGACAATAATCCAAAAACTTCTGATGCGGTATATGTCGCTTCAAAAGACAAAGTTGAATCAGGTGATTTATTAAAAGTTCAAGGAACTGTTAAAGAAGGTTATATGGAAGAATATTCTGTAAAACCAGGTCAAACTTTTAAAAAACCAGCTGGAAGTTTAACAGTTACTCAAATTATTAACGCAACTATAACAAAATTAGGGAAAGCGGATTTACCAAAAGCATTAAACATTTCTGAAAAAATGCCTAAAGACATAGTTGATAATACACCAACTAAATATAATCCAGAAACTGAAGCTTTAGATTATTGGGAAAGTCTAGAGGGAATGCGTGTAGAAGTGACTAAACCAAAAGTTACTGGGCCACAATATAAAGGTGATATTTATGTCTTACCAGGCGACTACAAAGGTCAAAAACTTAATAACATCGGTGGAGTAAATCTTCGTCCTGGTGTACAAAATACAGAAGTACTACCTATTACAGTAGGGAATAAATTTGTAGCAAAAGCAAAAGACTACTTTAATGAAAATATTACAGGAGTAGTTACTTATAAAAATAAAACATATAAAATTGATCCATCTAGCGTACCAGCAATTCAAGATGGAGGATTAAAACGTGAAGTATCTAAAATTTATCCTTCTGAAGATAAGTTAACAATTGCTTCTTACAATATTGAAAACTTCTCAGCAAATAACAGTGGTCATGATGAAACACCAGAGGAGAAAGTTGATAAGATTGCTAATTCATTTATAAAAGAAGTTCACAGTCCTGATATCATAACTCTTATTGAGGTTCAAGATAATAATGGTGGAGTTAATGATGGAACTGTTGATGGAGTTAAGAGTGGGGAAAAATTAGCTCAAAGAATTAAAAGTCTTGGTGGACCTGATTATAAATATACTGAGATAGCTCCAGTTGATGGAAAAGACGGTGGAAAACCGGGAGCTAATATTAGGGTAGCTTACTTATATAACCCTAATAGAGTAACATTAATCGGTAAAGAGAAAGGTGGAAGCGAAGAAGCTGCTCGTTTCGTTAATGGGCATCTTGAAAAAAATCCATCAAGAGTTGATCCAACTAGCGTTCACTTTGAAAAAGTTAGAAAATCATTAGCTGCTGAATTTGATTTTAAAGGTGAAAGAATCGTAGTAATTGCGAACCACTTAAAATCAAAATTAGGTGACGATGCAATTTATGGTTCTAATCAACCATCTGTTGAAAATACTAGACCAAAACGTATAGAAGAAGCGAAAATCTTAAATGCATTCATTAAAGAAGGATTGCGTCAAAATCCTAACTTAAAATTTGTTCTTACTGGTGACTTCAATGACTTCGAATTCTCAGATAGCGTGAAAACAATCGTAGGAAATGAACTTGTTAACTTAATGGCTGAACATGAACAAGGAGACAGATACTCATACTTCTACCGTGGAAGTAATCAAAGTTTAGATAATATTTTAATTTCTAAAAATATTAAAGATAAAGTAGTCTTCTCTCCAGTTCATATTAATGCTTCATTCATGGAAGAACATGGACGTGCTTCTGACCACGATCCAGTAGTTGTGCAAATTGACTTCAGTAAAAAAGAAGTATCAACTACACCTGAAACAAGTCCAGCGTCTACTCCAACTACTGAAGTAAAACCAGTTTCAGAAAATAAACCTTCAGAAGATGTAGCTTCTAATCCAAACCAAGAAGTTGCTAATTCAAAAGAAGTTAAGGAAGAAAGAGCTGAACAAGGTAGCAAAGTTACAACTGAACAAGTTAAATCTAAAAAAGAGGAAACAAACAAAGGAGAAAACTTCTCTGGGAAAAATGTTCTTCCAAAAACTGGATTAAATTCTTCTAATTCACTTCTATTCGCTGGATTAAGTGCAGTTGCTGCATTCGTTCTAGGAAGAAAAAGAAATAAAAACTAATTAAAAATTTTCAAATTTCACAGTAAAAATATTAATAAAAATTGAATTTTACTTAAACGACTTTAAAAGAGATGTTATAAAATCTTTTTTAAAGTCGTTTTTTATTGATATGCAAGTATAATCATTAGAGAAATAAGACGAAATATGTTAAAATTTTATAGTTAAGCAAAATAATGATTGAGAGGTATATTAATCATGAAGACGAAATTATTTATAAATAATCTTGAAGTATTTGCTAATCATGGGTTATTTGAAGAAGAAAATAGACTAGGTCAGAAATTTATTTTTAGCATTGAGTGTGAGCTTGATTATAAAAAGGCGTTGTTCAGTGATGAGATGACAGACAGCATAAGTTATGCTGATATTGCGGATGTAGTGGTAGAGACTGCAACTTCAAATACGTATAATTTATTAGAACGCTTAGCTGGAGAAATTTTAAGAAATATTTTTGAAAAATTTCCTCAAATTGAAAATGTTAAGCTAGAAATTAATAAACCAGCTGCACCTATAAAATATCATTTTGAACAATGTGGAGTAGTTGTAGAAACATCACGTGAAGGATTTGGATTATAATGATTATACTAGCATTAGGAACCAATATAGAGCCACGAGAACAGTATTTAAAAGATGCTTTAAGAAAAATAGAAGCGAGTAATCTTAAAATTACAAAACTAAGCAGTATTTACGAAACACCTGCATGGGGTGGAGTAGCTGATCAAACCTTTCTAAATATGTGTATAGAAATAGAGACTTCATTAGAAGCGTATGAACTACTAGATACTATTCAAAAGATAGAGTTAGAACTTGGGCGTATTAGAAAAGAGCACTGGGGAAATAGAACGATAGATATAGATATAATTACATATAATAATTTAGTTTTTAATGATGATAGATTGATTGTACCTCATAAATATATTCATGAAAGAAATTTCGTACTAGCTCCACTAGTAGAAATGTATGGAGATATAGATGTTGATGGTAAGAATATAAAGCAATCATTAGACAAAATAACAGAAAAAATTAGTTTGTATAAAGAAAAATTGTAAAATGAAAGGATAGAAGATGTTTAAAATTAGAGAAATTGAAATACCGAACAGAGTAGTTTTAGCACCGATGGCAGGTGTATGTAATGCTGCGTTTCGTCTAACAGCTAAGGAGTTTGGTGCTGGATTAGTTTGTGCCGAAATGGTTAGTGATAAAGCAATTTTATTTAATAATAAAAAGACGATGAATATGCTGTATATTGATCCTAGAGAGCGTCCACTAAGTTTACAAATATTTGGTGGTGAAATCGATACTTTGGTAGAAGCTGCAAAGTATGTTGATAAAAATACAGAAGCGGATATTATCGATTTAAATATGGGATGTCCAGTTCCAAAAATTACAAAAGTAGATGCTGGAAGTAAATTACTTCTTGATCCAGATAAGGTATACGAGGTAATTGCTCGACTTGTAGATTCAGTATCTAAGCCTGTAACTGTAAAAATGCGTATGGGATGGGATGATGAACATATTTATATAATGGATAATGCAAGAAATGCAGAGCGCGCTGGAGCTAGTGCAATAGCTATCCACGGTAGAACAAAAGTTCAAATGTACAGTGGAAAAGCCAACTGGGATGTTATTCGAGATGTTAAAAAAGAACTTAAAATTCCAGTTATAGGAAACGGAGATGTAACGACTCCAGAATTAGCTAAGAAAATGTTAGATGACACTAACTGTGATGCAGTTATGATTGGACGTGCAGCTTTAGGGAATCCATGGATGTTATATCGTACTGTAAAATATCTAGAAACTGGTGAATTAACAGAAGAACCAACACCAAGAGAAAAAATTGATGTATGTTTATTACACTTAAGAAGGCTTATGGAAATTAAACCTGAAAAAGTTGCTGTACATGAGATGAGAAAACATGCTGCATACTACATGAAAGGTATTAAAGGTGGAGCGAAAGTTAAAAAAGAATTAAATACTTTAAACTCATATGCAGAGATGGAAAACTTATTTGGTGAATTTTTAGATTATCTTGAATCAGGAGTAGCAGCACTTAAAAAAGAAATAATAATTTAATGTATTGAATTATTGATTAATTAACATATGAAATATAGAAAAAAAGAAACTGTAGTTAATTCGGTACGGTTTCTTTTTTATTTTTATATTTTGAATAATTATTGATATTATAATATTCAAATACAACTCTAAAACTTGTTAAAATAAGTGTTTTAAGAATGTCAGTAGAGTATAGATTAAAATTGTTAATAAAAAATGTTTAAGGAAATTATAATAATCAAGGATTATAATTTTAAAAAATTATCTAGAAAATAATAATTTGATGTGTTATAATATTTTTAAAAGAAAACGTTTTAAAGATAAGGTAGGTATATTATGACTAGAAAGGCAAAAATTATCGCAACTTTAGGAAACAGTACAGAAGAATTATTAGAATATATTATAGAAAATGGGGCAGATGCTATCTTAATCGATAATTATTATGGATGCGCAGAAGAGTGTGATTTTAGAATTAATAAAATTAAAGAATTAAGAGAAAAATTAAATAAAAATACTGCAATTATTTATGATTTAGATCATATATATGCAGAAAGTAAATATAAACTTATAAAAATTGAAGAGAACAATGTTCATTTTGCTTGTCAAAATGATGTTGATTTTGTTGCCTGCCCATTTGTTAGTAATTTGGATGAAATTAGAAAAGTAAAAAGTATACTTCAAGCTAATGAGAAGAAAGATATTGGATTAATTGTAAAAATAGATTGTAAAGAAGCATATGAAAATATCGATGAGATTATTCAATTTGCAGATTCAATAATGATTAATAGGGATGAGCTAGGTATGGAATTACCTTACCAAAATTTACCTAGTATCCAAAAAGAAATTATTAGAAAAGCTAATGATTCGACAAAAGAAGTAATCTTAACAACGCAGATGCTTCATTCAATGATCTATAATCCAAGACCGACACGTGCAGAAGTATCTGATGTAGCTAATGCAATTATAGATGGTGTTGATGCAATAATGCTAATCGAAGAAACAGCAATAGGGAATTATCCAAAAGAAGCATTAGAGACAGTTGATAGAATTATTACCTACATCGAAAATCAAGATATAGTAAAAGATGATGATTCGGAAGAATATAAACATCATAAAATGAATATTGCGCATGCAATCTCATTATCAACTAAATATCTTCTTGATTCTGTTGATGTAAATAATATCGTAACTTATACGAAGTCAGGAAGTACTGCGAAATTTATCGCAAGATACCGACCAAAAGTTCCAATATTAGCAGTAGTACCAACTAAACAAAAAGCTAGAAAATTAGCATTAACACGAGGTGTTACTACATTTATAGAAGAAAAAACACTATCAATGGAAGAAATGCTAAATTGTGCACCGAATTTTTCTAAAGAGTCTGGTTTAGCAAAAGAAGGAGATTTAATTCTAATTACAGCTGGACAACCAGATTTAGGAAAAGACAATGTTCCACCTACTGACTTTGTAAATATTAGACAAGTTTAAAATAATAATAAAATAAACCATAATAAGAGTGATTTAAAATATCAAATGATTTTTAATCACTCTTTTTTTGAATTCTAAAAGAATGATTCTGGATAAAAATTAATTTTCAAACTAGTAATACAATCTTTTGAAGAAATTTATGTAAATATGATATAATCTAATTTATAATTTAGACACAAAGAGATAATTTTTAGAAAGGAAAGACTTTATGAAAAATAGTAAATCAATATTAAGAAATATATTGAAATATCTACTACTAGTTGTTATTTTAATTGGTGGTTCGTATGGAGCTTACTCATATTTTAATTCAAGTACAAGTTCTACTGAGTCTCAAGTTCAAATAAATAAAAAAGAAACTAAAAAACAAGAAGAAAAATATGTTGTAGATAAAGCGGAGAAAGAATACTTAGAAAAGAAATTTAATGAGTTAAAGGCAATCAATAAAGAGGTCATCGGTTATATGTATGTACCAGGTGATGGAAAAGATTCCTTAAAAGAACCGATGTTACAAACAACAAATAATTCTAAATATTTGGAATATGGTTTAGATAATAAACCTGCCCCATATATAGGAGCAGTTTTCATGGACTATGAGAATCAACCAGATCTAACTAAGAGTGATGTGAAATGGGTTTTTGGGCATGCAAGAGCTGGAATCGAGGAAAAGAAAATTACTTTAGATACTAGAGTATTTAACAATATGAATTGGTTTGGAAAAAAAGATTATTTTGATAGCCATAGAGTTATTGTTATGGAAACTTCTGAAAGAAAGTATTATTATGAAGTAACTGGTGTGAAAGTTGTAAATGAATTTACAAATTTATATCAAATTCCAACTACTTCAGATAAAAAAGGAGAATTTATCAAGCTGTTTAAAGAAGGAGCTAAGAATTGGCTAGAAAATAGCAAGATTTCTGGAGAGGATAATATGACTGTCTTTTGTACTTGTAGATTAGATGATGTTGCATTACGTACACTAGTATTAGCAAGACAAGTACCAGATAATGAATTAAAAGAATTTTTAGAGAAAAATAAAGAGCTACTTAATAGTTAATAAAAAGGAGAACATCTGAGATATTAGTATCAAAGAGGTTCTCCTTTTAAGTTTTAGATTTTATTTCTTGTTTCTTAATACTGCATAACTAACTAATGTAGAAATTAGCATTAGAGCAGTAGTAATGAAGAATGGTGTTGTATATTTTTCTAAGTGTAGGGCTTCCGGTATTTTTGTCAGCACTACAGGAGTAAGGATAACACCAATATTTCCACCAACTAAAATTACACTTGTTGCAAAGTTGATAAATTTATTATCTAACTTATTTGAAATGTAGAAGAAGTTGAATGACATAGTTCCTACGAAGCTTATTCCAATAAAAATAGCTGCGATGTAGAAGATAATAATATTGTTTGTTAAAGCAAATAATATACTTCCAATTGTCATGAAACTTAACATTATTGGTAAAGTTAGATTTTTGAATCTCTTAACAAGAATACCAAAGATGACTCCAGAAAGTATACCACTTAAAGCTAAGATTGTAAGTAGATTTCTAGCAACATCTGGTTGGTAATGATATTTTTCTGCTAGTAGTGTAGGTATTTTAATAGTTGCTCCCATGTATGAGATTCCTACTAAAAATGTTAAAAGAGTTAGAACGATAGTTTCTTTATGAAACTTAATGCTAACTTTTTTATTATTGACATTTTCAGAATTCGGTACAAATAATAGGAAAATTATAAATATAGGAAGTGCTAAAGCGTAAACTAAAAATGTATATTGAATACCGTAGATTAGTAAGTATCCTGAAATAAAAGTAGTTAGAGCTTTACCTATATTTAAAAATGCAGTTCTTAATCCGATCATAGTACCACGGTGTTCTTCATCAAAGAAATCACTAATCATACTGATTGAAAGTGAGTTGAATAATCCGATACCAGCACCAAGAAGTAATCTACTGATTAAAACAACTTTGAAGTTAGTTGTAAAGGCTGGAACTATACCAAATATGAAGATAAGAAGCAGTCCAAGTAGAACTGTATTTTTCTTTCCGATTAATTTAATAACACCGTTGCTAAGAAGAACGAAAATCGTAATCATCATAGCTGGTATTGTTGCTAAACTCTCAATAGAAGCCAGACCTATATTTGGGTTATTAGTATGATAAAAATTATATAGGTTTGGAATTACTGGAGAAATAGCAAGATGTGACATTAATAATATAGAAATACTAAGTAATGAAAACTTAGCGAATGAATTTAATTTCATTTTTGTATCTCCTTTTATTAGATAATCAATTCTAACTTATTTTGTAAGGGGTTGCCCCAAAAGCACTAAAAAGTTCTAAAATTTAACAAGGTTCATATGAGAACTCATAGACGCAGTGGTTTATTGATATCTAAAATCGCTTTATATAAGCTTTTTAGATATCTAATAAACTGTGTTGGGGTGACTCGACAAAATCGATTTCTCCGAAATCATGATTTTTGAGTCACTCCCAAGTTTCTTATGAAAACCATACTATTCAAGTATAAGAAAAATATTAACTTTGGTCAAGTGAAGATGGGTTATATAAGTAAAGTAAAAAAACTACTAATTAAGACTTGTTAATAACATAATAATAGGATAAAATAAAGATAACAATAATTATGGAAAGGTTTTGAGAAAATGGCAAAAGCAGAAATTAAAAGAATAGTAATGGATATGGTAGATGAAAATTGCTATATAGTTTATAAAGATGGACGAGGAGTTATTGTAGATCCAGGAGAAGGATTTGAGAGAATACAAAAAGCGGTAGAAGAATTAAATGTAAAAATCGAAGCAATATTACTAACTCATGCTCATTTCGACCATATTATGTCATTAGATGAATGTAGAAAACATTATGGAGTGCCTGTTTATATTTCAGAACATGAACGTGATTGGTTACAAAACCCTGACTTTAACGGTTCAACATTGTTCCGTTTAAGAAGACCACCTATGACTGATCCAGCGGAATTTGAGTTTGAAGAAAATAAAAAATACGAAATTGCTGGTTTAAGTTTCACTGTGTTACCAACACCAGGTCATTCACCAGGTGGAGTATCATTTGACTTTGGAAAATTTATAGTTGTAGGAGATGCATTATTTAGAAGCGGTTTTGGTCGTTATGATTTATACGGCTCAGATTATGATGCTTTAAAAAATTCATTAGGAAATGTATTATTCAAACTAGATGGAGCTAAAATAGTATATCCTGGACATGGTGATGAGACTACAATTGAAAGAGAAAGAGATCTAAATCTTATAGGTTTCTAATTTTAAAAATTATATTGTTAATTTTTAAAATAGGGAGGGATTTTATGAGGAAATATATAGGAAGATTGTATGTTGATTATATATTCTTTAATATTTGGGCGATAAGTTTAACGTGTGTTGTTGTGACTTCAGCAATTTTTAAATTTACTGGTTTTGAAGAAGTTTTTGGTATAGATGTATATATTATCCTATGGATAATATTAGGGTTAGTATTTTTAAATCATGTAATAGTTGTAATGTTAAGAGATAAATATGAGTATAATACATTTTTTGAAATTACAGATGAACATTTTAAATTGTCTTCAACATCGGTGTATACATTTTTTAAGTTGGAGAAAGTAGCACCACTTAGGAATATACTAGATTACACAATTAAACAAAATATATTGTCGAAAAAATTCAATATTTATAAAGTTAGTATAAACACTGGTTCTGAAAAATTAGGATTCTATGTTTCTAGAAAGGATGTAGAACAATTAGAAAAGCAATTGTTAGTAATACTAGAAAATAATCTTAACTATAGGAGGTATAAAGATGAATAATATTAAAAAAAGTCGAGTACACCCTATGGTTATTATGGATACTGTAATTACAGGATTTAGATTGTTTGGTATTTTTATGGTGTTAGCATTAAAAGAACAAAATTGGAAATATTATTTACTAGTTTTGTCGGGATTCCTTTTATTAATAGTAATAGGTATATTTGATTATTTTTTAAAAAGTTATGAAGTCCGCGATGGGGCATTAATTTATACAAAAGGAATAATAAATAAAGAAGCAAAAAATATAAATCTTGAAAATATCCAGTCGATAGATATGAGTTCTAACGTATTGTACCAGGCATTTAACCTACTTTCTGTAGATATAAATCTTGTTGGAGGTAAGATTAGGATAAAACCTCTGAAGAAGGAAGTTGCATTAAATTTAATTGATATACTAAGAGAATTAAAACAAGGTCAAGATGAGGATATAGCTATAGATCAAGAAGAAAAAGTGCAAGAGTCTCAAAGAGAAATATTAAGATTATCCGTGAAAGGCCTTGCATTTTATGGACTGCTTAGGGTTAGGTTCTTTGCAGCTTTAGGGTTAATATTAGCATTAAATGGTAAGATTCGAGATGTTTTCAAATATATCTTCGATAATGAAGCTTATTTTGATGAACTTCTTCAAAAAAATGCTAAGTCAGTCGCAGGGAACATAACAGCCATATTTATAATAATTGGAATTTTTATGATTTTAGTCGTAATCGCATCAGTTATTCATACAATTGTAAAATACTATAACTTTATCCTTACTACTAAAGAACATAATTTATTATGTAAATATGGATTGTTAAATAAAAAATCACTAGTTATTGATATTGATAGAATTCAGAGTGTAAAATTGATATATCCGTTACGTTATCGCCTTTTTGGACTAGCGAAGTTATCTGTTGAGACTTTGACTAATAACGTATCGGAAGATTTAAGTGAGCAAAAATCTACGATAGATGTCTTACCTTTGGTAAAAAGAGATTTTGTTCAGAATTTTGTGAAAAATAATCTAAGTATTGATTTAGAACATTATGATAATTTAGAAAGTGAAAAAATACAACGAAAAGCTAGAATTGCATTGTATCGTTGGAGTTTGTTTAATTGTAGTTTTTTACCGATAATAGTATTTGTGATTTTATACTTTGCTAATATAGATTTGAAGTTAGAGTATAAAGTTTTAAGTTCGCTTGCATTCTATATTGTCTTAGTTTCATATAGTGTTTTAGTAAAAAACTATATGTTGAAATATAATGAACTTTCTTATGATAGATATTATTTCAAGAATACATTTATGAGACAATTAACAATAATAACAGAATTCATTAAGGTGAAAAAAGTAGGAACTATTAATTGTAGAACAAACTATTTTATGAATAAAAGAAATCTTGCTCATCTATCGATAAATTCTATTGGAGTAAACTCAGATATTAAGTTGAAATACTATGATAAAGGATATAAAGAAAAATTAGAAAGAGATTTTATAATTTCGGAGGTAGATTATGAATAGAATATTTGAAAAAAAATCGAGTAATTTACCACAAAGAGCCATACAATATGTGAGAATACATTTTGGAATATATGCTCTACTTCTCTTATCACCAGTTATTGGTAAAAGTGTATATGATTATTTTAAAACTAAAATAAATTATACATTTCTAGGTCTAGGTATATTAGCGATAATAACAATATATGCTATAGTGGCTTTAATTATCCCACCATTAGTAATTAAACATTATTCTTATGAAGTAGACGAAATGGGTGTGTCGGAAGTTGAAGGAGTGTTTTTCAAGAGTAAAAAAATTTTACCATTTAATATCATTCAAGATGTTACTATTCATACAGGTCCAATTTTAAATAAGTTTAAATTAGCCAATATACAGGTAACGGGAATATATAGCAAATTATCGATTGATTATCTTCCAATTGAAGAAGCGGAGAAGTTAAAGAAAAAAATTCTTAAGGAGAGAAGTAAGTATAATATTGAATATTAATTTTATACTTTATCATTTGACAAATGACAGAAAGTATATTAAAATCGAATATGCTGATAAAAGAAATATAAATACTTATCAAGAGTGAGTGAGGGATAAGGCCCGATGAACTCCGGCAACCTAATCAATTGATTAAGGTGCTTTCCTTAGCAAAGGTTACTTTGAACGATGAGGTATACATAAAGACCTTGTCTATAAGATAAGGTCTTTTATTTTTAGTTAAAAGATATTAAGGACTTAGAAAGATTTGTATTAATATCAGACAAAAAATATTTTAGGAGAAAAAAATGAGCAAAACATATTTATTTACATCAGAATCAGTAACAGAAGGACACCCAGATAAAATTGCAGACCAAGTGTCAGATGCGATTTTAGATGCGATTTTAGAACAAGATCCATACGGACGTGTAGCTTGTGAAACTTGTGTAAACACAGGATTAGCTGTGCTAGTAGGAGAAGTTTCAACAACAGCAAATGTTGACTTCCAACAAATCGTACGTGATACAATTAATGAAATTGGATACACTGATCCTAATAAAGGATATTCAGGAGATCATATTTCAGTTCTTGTTGGTTTAGATAAACAATCTCCAGACATCGCACTTGGAGTTGATAATTCATTAGAAACAAAACAACAAAAAGAAGAAAATGAAGTAGGTGCGGGTGACCAAGGTCTTATGTTTGGATTTGCGACTAATGAAACACCAACATATATGCCACTACCAATTTACCTAAGTCAAAAACTTTCGAAACAATTAGCAGAAGTCAGAAAAAATGGAACGCTAACTTACTTAGGGCCAGATGGAAAAGTTCAAGTTACAATCGAATATGATATGAATCATAAAGTAAATAGAATTGATACAATTGTAGTTTCTACACAACACGATGCAGATGTAAGTCAAGAGCAAATCCACGCTGATATTAAAAAATACGTAATTGAGCCGTGTTTAGATAAAGATTTATTAGATGAAAATACTAAATACTTCATCAATCCAACAGGAAGATTCGTAATCGGTGGACCAGTAGGAGATGCTGGACTTACAGGACGTAAAATTATTGTTGATACATACGGTGGATTCTCACGTCACGGTGGTGGAGCATTCAGTGGTAAAGATGCGACTAAAGTAGATAGATCAGGAGCATATATGGCTAGATATATTGCCAAGAATATCGTAGCTAGTGGAATCTGTGATAAAGCTGAAGTTCAATTAGCTTACGCAATTGGAGTGGCTCACCCAGTATCAATCTTTGTTGAAACATTCGGAACTTCAAAAGTTGACGAAGGGGATATCGTTAAAACTATTAAAGAAGAATTCCGTTTAACACCAAACGGAATCATCGAAACTTTAGACTTAAGAAAACCAATCTTTAAGAAAACAGCTGCATATGGTCACTTTGGACGTGAAGATGTAGAATTCACTTGGGAAAGAACTGACAAAGTGGATGCATTCAAAAAATTATTAAAATAGTAGTATTGAGACGTAGAGTGGGTAATATCCTATTCTACGTTTTGTATTTTTGACAATAAAATTTGCTAAATTAAAAAAATCTCAATAATAAATTGATGTTTGATAGCATTTTAATTGCAAAATAATACTATATGTAGTTTAATATAAATAAGGACAAAAAGTGAAAAAAATATGTACAAATTGTGGAGGTAATTATGAACCTATATGAAAAAATAGGAGAAGAAAAAATTGATGAGTTAGTTATACATATGTATGATGATATTATCCCTAATGATGATAGAATAAATATTTTGTTTAATGATGGGTTTGAGAAAATAAAAGTGGAACAAAAGAAATTCTTTAGGTTGTTTTTAGGGGAGCCAGGGCATTCTGTATTCGCTACTCCAGATTTAAGAAAAAAACATATGAAATTACCAATTTCAATAAAAGAAGCAAAATATTGGTTGGAGGATTTTGAATTAGCTTTAGATAGATTAGACATAGATCCTGCAATAAAGAAATTTGTGAGTCAAAAAATTAATTCATTAACAATGCAGATGATTAATACAATTTAATAAATTAAAGAACCTTCTTTATCGATAATTTAATTCAATAAAGAAGGTTTTTCGTTATGCGACAACTTCGTCTTCATCTGATTTAGAGAATATTTCTCTAAGTGTTTCAGGAGAAGAGGTAGAAACAAATTTTATTGATGATTTTATATTGAACAGGAATGCTTCATCTTTGTGAATTCTATTAGCAGTTAATGCACCTTGGATACTAGTGAATAACCATTCGCTAACAGGGTTACAAACATCTTCTGGTAGATTTCTATCGAATAAACCATCAGCAAGTAGTAAACGCCAATTTTCAAGAATATCACTGCATTTTTCAGCGATTATTGGAGAAAGTTCTGCAGTCTCCATCGCCAATAATGTAAGTGAAAAACCACTACGTTTACAAGCTTTCCCTTTTGATATAAAAAGATCAAAAACAGCTGTTAAATACTCCTCTAAAGTCCCTAATTTTGGAGAAATTGTTTTAAATTCTTTTTTTACATTACTGTTGATTTTATCTAATGCTTCTAGATAAATTTCATCTTTTCCTTTTGGAAAATAGTAGTATACGCTTCCCTTAGGGGCTTTAGCTTTTTTAATTATATCCTGAACACTTGTCAGAGAATAGCCCTTAGTTCAAACGTTTTGGACAGTTGTTAAAATAATGTTTTCTTTAACTTTATTGTTTAACGTCATGTCATTCACTCCCTTGTTTTATTATTATAATTCCATTATACAATTTTATGTTATTAAAATCAACAATATATAATAAAAATTTTCTACTTAACCTGAATATACAGATACTGAATTATAGGCAGTGTTAACGTGTAACATTCAAAATAGTCTATAATTCTAAAATTATGGAAATATAAGAATATAATGTAATAATAATTATTATTTAAAAAAATAAATTTTAATAGATAATTTTGATATATTATTAGCTTTTTTCTTTGCAATATTTGTATTTAACCGACTTTTATAGTAAAATATAGAATGATATTCAATAAGGAGACGGGTATGTTAAAGAAGAAAATGTTTCAACTTTGTGTTGAATTAACTAATGGAAATATGAGCTCTAAAGCTCTGAAAAAATTAACAAAATCTAATCTAAGTCGATTAATGATACAACCATTTGCTAAGGTATATGATATTAATACTGATGAAATTTTAGATGAAATTGATGATTTTAAAAATTTAAATGAATTTTTTATTAGAAAGTTACGCCCAGATGCTCGACCAATCAATCTAGATGAGAATTCACTTGTAAGTCCAACTGATGGAGTGATTTCTGAAGTAGGTGTTATTTCTGAAGAAAGAACATTTGTTGTGAAAAATCAAGTTTACAACGTTCAAACATTGGTAGGAGATAGTGAGTTAGCGGATAAATATAAAGATGGTACATACATGATAATATATCTTAGTCCTAAGAATTATCACCGTATTCACTTTCCTATGAATTGCCAAGTAAAGGATGCTTATAGTCTTGGTAAATATTCATATCCAGTTAATAATCTTGGGTTAGAATTAGGAGATAATATACTAAGTTATAACTACAGACAAGTGTATAAATTAAGTGGAAAAATCAATTATACACTAATACCTGTAGGGGCTCAAAATGTTAACTCAATTATTCCTACATATGAGAGTATCTATGTGAAAAAAGGAGAAGAGTTGGGTTATTTCGAGTTTGGTTCAACAGTTGTATTACTGTTTGAAAAAGATAACATAATCTTAGAAGAAAACTTAGAGAATAAAGAAATCAAGATGGGAGAGAAAATAGCAACTATTTTATAGGCTATTGTGTAGAAAAAATGGTACTAAAAAGATATTTTTCACCAGATGATTTTGTAGAAAAGTATGAGTTTATTGATGTTGAGTATATGAATATGCACAACAAAAAAGTAATTATTTCAGATTTAGATAATACTTTAATATCATGGGATAGTAAGAAAGATACTAAAGAATTGAATAAATGGCTAAAGAAGATGAAGAAAGCTGGTTTTGATATTATTGTTGTATCTAATAATACAGAAGAGCGTGTTGAAGAATTTTGTAAAAAATTAAATCTTCAATATGTTGCGGGTGCAAAGAAGCCTTTAACTATCGGTTTTAAAAGAGCACTAAAAAAATTAAATAGAAAGCCAGAAGAAGCAATTATTTTAGGAGATCAAGTTTTAACTGATGTTTTAGGAGCGAAAAGTTTTGGAGCCATGAGTGTATTAGTTAAACCAATTTCAAAGACAGATGCTTTTAAAACTAGAATTAATAGATTTTTTGAAGCATTAATAATACATAATCTAACTAGAAGAAAAGCATTTCCTAAAATGAAAAAAGTAGGATATAGATTAAAACACAAGAAAGAAAATAGTGGAGGCCATATTGAGTAATAAAGTTTATTGTATAGGTTGTGGTGTTGAAATTCAAAGTGAGGATCAAAATAAACAAGGCTACTTACCAAAAAGTGTTGTAGAAAAAAGTATTGATGGTAATCTTGTTTGTAAAAGATGTTTCAGATTGAAAAATTATAATGAGGTATCTGATGTTCAACTAGGTGCTGAAGATTTTTATCAACTTATCAAAACATTATCGAAAAAAGATGCATTAATAGTAAAAGTTGTAGATATCTTTGATTTTTCTGGAAGTTGGATTGAAGATGTAGTAGATATCGTAGGAAATAATAAAGATATTGTCTTAGTAGCTAATAAACTAGATTTACTACCGAAATCAGTTAAACAAAATAAGGTGAAACAATGGTTGTTTAAGATGCTTAAGGCGAAAGGAATTAAAGTAAAAGATATTCTATTAATTAGTGCAATAAAAAATCAAGGTGTAGAAGAAGCTGCTAGTCGTATAGATGAGCTTCGTAATGGTAAGGATGTATATATTGTAGGTGCGACAAATGTTGGTAAGTCTACATTTATTAACAAACTTATTGAACTTACAACTGGGGATAAAAATGTTATTACAACATCTCACTTCCCTGGAACAACACTTGGAATGATCGAGATACCTTTAGACAGAGCTACTAGTATTTATGATACGCCGGGTATCATATTAGATTACGATATTGCTCATTATCTAGATGCACAAAGTTTAAAATTAGTAATGCCTAAAAAGGAGATTAAAGCTCGCGTATTTCAATTGAATGCTGAGCAAAGTTTATTCTTTGGTGGTATGGCTAGAATGGACTTTGTAGAAGGTGAGCGTCAAAGTTTCACTTTATATGCGTCTAATTTAGTAGAAATTCATCGTACAAAACTTAGTAATGCAGATGCATTATTTGAAAAACATTTAGGAACGTTATTGAAACCACCATTTGAAGATAATATTTCAATATTCAATAATCAAGTTAAGAAAAGTTTCACTATTGATAGTAGAAAAATGGATATTGTAATTTCTGGATTAGGTTGGATAACGGTTAATAGCGATAGTGGATGTAAGATTGATATTCATGTTCCAGAAGAAATTGAAGTGTTTGTACGTGAATCAATAATATAGTATAAGAAAAGAGGATAAGATGTTAAAAGGAAAACAAAAAAGACAATTAAGAGCATTAGCACATCATTTATCACCGATTTTCCAAGTTGGAAAATCAGGTGTGAATAGTGATATGATTCAAGGAATCAGAGATGCGTTAGAAAAACGTGAATTACTAAAAGTTAGTATTTTACAAAACTGTGAAGAAGATAAAGATGAGGTAGCGAAAATTTTATCTGAACGTACTTCATCTGAATTAGTTCAAGTTATTGGACACACAATTGTATTATACAAACAAAGCTCTAAGGAAAAGTATAGAAAAATAGAGTTGGTGAAGTAAGATGTCAATTGCACTTTATGGAGGTAGTTTTGATCCAATACATATTGGACATTTAATTACAGCTGAAAATGCACTAGAAACTTATAATTTAGAAAAAATTATCTTTATACCATCATATATTACACCCTTAAAAGGCCGAAAATTGGAGGCTAGTGATAAGAATAGATTTGAGATGACTAAGCTGAGTGTAAGAGATAATTTAAAATTTGAAGTTAGTGATTATGAAATCTCAAATGAAGGGATAAGTTATAGTTATAATACCGTTAAGTATTTTAGTGAACTATATAAAAATGAAAAAATCTATTTTATTATTGGAACAGATAGAGCGAAAGATTTAAAAAGATGGTATAATATAGAAGAACTATCTAAACTTGTAACATTTATTTTTGTAGCACGAGACGAAGAGGATTTGTATGAGGTAGTAAATGGAGATGTATTTTATAAATCTATAAGTTATGAGATAATGAGGACTCCAATAATAGAGATAAGTTCTAGTTTAATTAGAGATAATTTAAAAAATAAGAAAAGTATTAAATATATGATCACTGATGAATGTAGGTCATATATAGAGGAGTTGAGTTTATATGGAATATCAAGAAATTCAAAATAGAGTAAAAGAAATATTACCAGAAAAAAGATACGAACACACTTTAAGAGTTGTGGAAGTGGCGAAACATTTAGCAGAAATTTATGGGGCAAGTTTGGAAAGAGCAGCATTAGCAGCTTTAGTTCATGATGTTTGTAAACCTATGGATGAAGTATTAATGAAAAAATATGTAATTTTACATAATTTAGATGTTAATTTATTAGATTATCCTGTAGAGGTTCTTCATGGACCAGTAGCAAGTGCATATATCGAAGAAGAATTTGGTGTTGCTGATGAAGAGGTTAAGCTTGCTGTTGCAAACCATACTTTCGGTAGAAAGCACATGACGCTACTAGAAAAAATAATCTTTATCGCTGACTATATTGATCCACAAAGAAAACACCCGCATTTAGCTGAAGTGACAGAAGTATCTCAATATGATCTTGATGAAGCGGTTAGACTTGCGGCAAAATATACATTAGTTTACTTAATTGACAATGATGAAAGAATTTATCCTTCATTATTAGAATGTTATAACTACTATAATATTAAAAATTATCGTGTTGGATTTAAAGAAAAAAATAAAGACAAAATCTTAACAGATGAAAAAACAATCACTATCAGAAATAAGAGTGAAGCTCATTTCAAGAAAGGTGATTTATTAGAAGCTACAACTTATGAAGATCCAGATACAGTGTTTGCTACATTAGAAGTTGATTTAGTTAAACCTGTAACTAGAGAAACATTAACAGAGCGTTACGCTAAATATTACGGAGTTACTTTGGATGAGTTAATCGAAAAACTTGCGAAAAGATATCCAGAAGATGACGTACTATACGTAGTAATGTTCCATATTATAAAGAAATAAATAAAGAAAGAGGATGAAAATGGAAGTAGAAAACTTATTAAAAATTGTTGTAGATGCATGTGACGATAAGCACGGATATGATATCGTTGCTTATGATTTAACACAAGCAGGAGTATTATATGATTATTCTGTAATCTGTCATGCACCTTCAAATAGACAAGTAGAAGCAATTGCACAAGAAGTTAGAGAACAAGTATTAGAAAATGGTGGAGAAATTCACAGCACAGAAGGTTTAAGAGAAGCTAAATGGGTTCTTATGGACTTAGGTGATGTTGTAGTTAACATTATGACACGTGATGATAGAGAATACTATGAATTAGATTCATTATTTGAAAAATACCCTATAAAAGGTGTTTAATATGTATGAAAATTTAAGTATTGTTTATGATAAACTAATGGATGTCAACTACGATGCTTATAGAAATATTATTAATCAAGAATTAGAAGATAGAAGAAATCTTCTAGTTCTTGATTTAGGTTGCGGTAGTGGAACGATGCTACCAACACTGAAAAAATATGGAGAAGTGTTTGCAGTAGATAATAGTGAACAAATGTTAGCGATAGCGAGTGAAAAAGTTCCAGGTTGTAATTATTTTGCGATGGATCTATTAGAAATCTTATCGTTAAATATAGAATTTGATTTTGTTTTAAGTGCATTCGATGTATTTAATTATTTATCAGATTTTGAGGAATTTAAGCAAGGATTAAAAGAGGTTTATTCATCTTTAAAAGAAGGCGGAAAATTTATTTTTGATATTCATACTCCTAAAAAAGTTGTAGATATGCTAGAAAAACAAGTTTTTGGGTATGAAGATGAAGAAATTAGTTATCTATGGTTCACATATGAAACAGAAAATTCGTTAGAGGTGGAAAGTGAACTGTCATTTTTTATAAAAGAGAATAATGGATTATATAGAAAACTTGAACAGTTCCATTTACAAAGAACTTATGAAATAAATGATGTCCTTGGAGAAATTCAAAATATTGGATTTAAAGTGAAAGATTATTTCTGTGATTTTGATAAGAATAATAAAAATTACTCTGAATCAGATCGAATAATCTTTATTTTGGAAAAATAAAATGGCAGTAGATTTCAAAAAAACTCTTAAGCATTTATATGCACCTAAAACTAAACCAAGTATTGTAAATGTAGATAAGGCTAATTATATAGCTGTTAGGGGATGTGGTGATCCTAATGATGAAAATAGTGAATATAAAAAATCAATAAGTTTATTATATCCTGTAGCTTACGCGATAAAGATGAGTAAAAAGGGAGAGTATAAAATTCCTGATTACTTTGACTTTGTGGTACCGCCATTAGAAGGTTTTTGGTGGCAAGATGGAATAGAAGGTGTTGATTATGCTAATAAACAAAATTTCAAATTTATTTCATTAATAAGAATCCCAGATTTCGTTACAAAAGAAGTATTTGATTGGGCGATTAAGCAGGTGACAGAAAAGAAAAAAGAAGATTTTTCATCGGTTGAATATTTCACTTATGATGAAGGACAATGTGTGCAATGCATGCATATAGGCCCATATGATTCAGAGCCAGAAACTGTTGCTAAGATGCATGAATATATGATTTCTGAAGGTTATGAGTTAGATATAAATGAGACTAGATATCATCATGAAATTTATATTTCAGATGTGAGAAAAACAGTACCGGAGAAACTTAAAACAGTAATAAGACATCCAATTAAGAAAAAATCTTAAACTTGATTTTAGCATTGCTAAAATCAAGTTTTTTATGAATTGACATTATATGTTTAACATAGTATTATAGTTACAGATGTAACTGAGAAAAAAAGGATGAATGGAAATGGATATTAATATTTCAGAAGCTGAATGGGAAGTAATGCGAGTAGTCTGGAGCAATAAAGAAACTACAAGTAAATTTGTAATAGATACTCTAGGTGAAGAAAAGTCTTGGACTCCTTCAACTATTAAAACTTTACTTTCAAGGTTAGTAGAAAAAGGTTTTTTAGAAACAAGAAAACAAGGTAACAAATTTTTATATTCAGCAAAATGTGTAGAAGATGAGTGTTTAGAGATATTAACACAGAATTTTTTAGAAAGAATTTGTGAAAGAAGAACACATATAATTGTTAAGAATATAATTGAGAAAGATAATTTGAGTAAAAGTAATATTGATGAAATTATTGAATTATTACAAGAAAAGAGAAAAACTGCAGCTGAAGTTATTACCTGTAAATGTCTAAAAGGACAATGTAGTTGTGCTGCAAAACATGGTTAAAAGAGGGATGTAAAATGGAAACTGGTAAACAAAAAATACTAATCACAGGAGCTTCAAGTGGTTTAGGTCGAGAATTAGCTCATCAATTCGCACAAAAAGGAAACGTGGAGTTGATATTAGTTGCCCGTAGAAAAGAAGCATTAGAAAAAGTTGCTAAAAAGTGTAGCGCCTTTGACAATGTAAAAACTAGAGTTTATAGCGTTGATATTGGTTCGCAGGATCAAGTAGAACAGTTACTTTCTTCTATTACAGATATCGATATTCTTATTAATGGTGCAGGATATGGTATTATGAAAGACTTTAGCGAATTTAGTGATGCTGAGGTAGTTAATATGTTTGATACAAATGTAATTGGAACTATTCAATTGACTACAGAAATAGCTAAGAGAATGAGAGAAAGAAAATCTGGAACAATAGTTACTATTGCTTCATTAGCAGGTAAAATTGCAACGCCAAAAAGTTCTGTATATTCAGCAACTAAATTTGCATTAATTGGATACTTCAATTCTTTACGTTTAGAACTTAAAAAAGATAATGTTCACGTTATGACAGTAAACCCAGGGCCTGTAGCTACAAATTTCTTTAATATAGCTGATGAAGATAAGAGTTATCAAAAAGCTATGGGTGGTAAAACATTAACACCTAAACTTGTTGTAACAAAGATAATAAAAGGAATTGAAACAAAAAAACGCGAGGTAAATTTACCGTTTAAATTAGTTGTTGGTGTTAAAATTAGTCAATTATTCCCAAGGTTAAGTGATCGAATTTTAGCAAATATGTTTAAATAACAAAGAATAAATAAAAATCAAGGTTAGAAGAATCTAATCTTGATTTTTAATTTTATTCTAAAGTTTTTATTTTAAAAAAATCCGTTTTTTAATCGTTATCATTATTTCATACAGATTTTAGTATTGAAAAACTCGTACATTTATGATATTATGTAAATTATAAATTACAAATATGAAAGCGAGAAAAAAAGTTATTATGAAGAAAAAAAATTACACATTAGCGTCAGCTACAATAGTAGGATTAGCAATTGCAACTTCAGGGGGAGTAGCATTCGCAGATGAGACGCAAGGAAATACTTCGTCGTCAGCAACAACTACGCAGACACAGCCAACAGCACCAGCTTCTGCTTCTGCAACAGCATCAGAGAAAGATTTAGTATTAGTTCATACTAATGATGTTCACGGGCGTATCGTAGAAGAAAAAGGTCGTGACAAAACTACATCAGTTGTTGGGGATGCAAAATTAGCTACAGTAATTGAAAATGAGCGTGCTAAAAAAGATCAAACAACAGTAGTTTTAGATGCAGGGGATGCTTTCCAAGGTTTACCTATCTCTAACTCAACTAAAGGAGAAGCTCGTGCGGAAATTTTAAACAAAATGAATTACGATGCTATGGCTGTAGGGAACCATGAATTTGACTTTGGGTTAGATGAAGCTAAGAAGTATAAACAAATCTTAAAATTTCCACTGTTAAGCTCGAATACATACGTAAATGGAGCACGTTTATTCGAAGCTTCAACAATTGTTGATAAAGACAAAACAGTTAAAGGTGATGAAGTTGTTGTTATTGGGGTAACAACACCAGAAACTGCCACAAAAACACACCCTAAAAATGTACAAGGTGTAACGTTCAAAGATCCTATTCCAGAAGTTTTAAATGTTGTTAAAGAAATTCAAGCAAAAGCAAAAGCTACTGGTGATGATTATAAAACGTATGTTGTTTTAGCTCACCTTGGAGTAGATACAACAACTCCAAACGAATGGAGAGGTTCTACTCTTGCTGATGAACTATCAAAAAGTCCTTTACTTAAAGGAAAACGTGTAGTAGTAATCGATGGACACTCTCATACTGTTGAATCGAAAACATATGGAGACAATGTTACTTATAACCAAACAGGAAGTTACTTAAACAACATTGGTAAAGTTACATTAAAACCAAATAGTTTATTAGGAACTCCAAGTTTAATTAAAGCTTCAGAAACTACTAATGTGACTCCAAATGCTGAAGTTAAAGCGTTAGTTGATAAAATTAAAGCTAAATACGATGCAGAAAATGCTGTTGTGGTAGTGAAAAATAGTCCAGTTGAATTAAGTGGTACTCGTGAAAATGTTCGTGTTCGTGAAACTAACCTAGGGAACGTAGTAGCTGATTCACTTTATGAGTATGGTCAAACAGGATTTAAAAATAAAGCGGATATCGCAGTAACAAATGGTGGTGGTTTACGTGAAACTATTGCTAAAGACAAACCTATTACAAAAGGTAGCGTAATTGCAGTTCTTCCATTCGGTAATACAATTTCTCAAATTAGTGTTACAGGTAAAGACGTATTAGCTATGTTCGAAAAATCTTTAGGATCTATTTTACAAGTTGACAAAGCTGGTAAAACTGTTTTAGATGAAAATGGACAACCGTTATTAGAACCAAGTGGAGGTTTCTTACATGTATCAGGAGCTAAAGTATACTATGATACAAACTTACCTTCAGGTAAACGTGTATTACGCGTAGAAGTTAAAAATCATGATACAGGTGCCTATGATAAATTAGATTTAGCTAAAACTTACTACTTAACTACAAATGATTTCTTAGCAGCAGGTGGAGATGGATATACTATGCTAGGTGGAGCACGTGAAGAAGGTCCATCTATGGATGAAGCGTTCAAAAATTATTTAGAAAAAGCAGATTTAACTAAGTATGCTGTAGTAAATCCAAATTCACGTACAATTTCTGTAGATTCAAAAACTTACAAATTTGAAGAGGAAAAAGCAGAACAACCTAAAGAAGATAATTCATATACTGGAAATGTAGGTTCAGGAGCTAATCAAGGAGAACAATCAACTAAAGAAGAAGGAGTAACTTCAGGGAAAGTAGAACAAAACGGTAATAATGAACAACGTAAAGTTGAAAATGTTGAAAACAAAGATGAAGAAGCTAAATCAGAATCTAAAGCAACTAATGTTAAATTACCAACTAGTGCAGCTAACAACCAAGTTGTAGAAAATAGTAAAGAAAATAAACTACCTAACACTGGTATGAACACAACTAGCACAACTGCATTAGGATTAAGCTTAATTGCCCTAGTTGGAGCTGCCGTTAGACGTAAACTTTCTGAATAATTAAGTAATTAAATTATAAAAAAATTAAAGAGTATGGATATTTTCTGTACTCTTTAATTTTTAAAGTTTTATTATAATGTTCTTTAGTAATTGCTAAAATTGAATGATAAAAAAATATTGACAAGGGTTTCTTAACTTGATATACTTAAAACACAATAAAAAATTACACTTTGAAAAGAAGAGTAGTAGTTGATGTTTGCTTAGAGAGTCTCGGTAGGTGAAAGGAGATCAAAGATGATACTATGAAGATGGTCTTTTCGTGTTAGTAGTTGAATAGTTAAACTACTACGGAATAGCCCGATATAGCTAAGGGTATAAAAATAAAATCTAGATTTTGTTTTGGTACTTTATAAGTTAGTATTTGTGAGAATACTATAAATCAAGGTGGTAACACGTCAATAGATACGTCCTTGTAGAAGTGAATAACTTCTACAAGGACTTTTTTCTTTGTGTAAGAAAAGTGAGGTATATTTATGAAAAAAAATAATAAAAAAATAACAAAAGTTGTAAGTTCAAGTTTAGCTTTGACATTATTATTAGCAGGTTGTGCTACTAATCAAAGTAAGAAAACAGGGGATATTACAAAACCATCGGTTGAATTTAAAACTTTAGTTCAAAATGATGGAAATTCAGTTTCAGATAGTCATTTAAAAGTAGGAATATTATCGGCAGATCCCCTTACAGGAATGTTTAATCCGATATTCTTTTTACAAGCAACGGATTATTATATTATGAGAGACACGATGTTGTATACTTTTGCATTAGATAAAGATTACAGATTAAAACAAGATGATGATAATGCTCCTGCAAAATTTCATTTAGATAAAGAGAAAAAAGAAGCAACAATTACGTTGAGGAAAGATCTAAAGTGGAATAATGGAGAAGATGTTACAGCTGATGATATCATTGCTACATATAATCTAATGGGGAATCCTAAATATGTGGAAAATATCAGATATTCTTCTGATTATGAAGTGATTGAAGGAATGAAAGAATATCATGAAGGGAAAGCCTCGTCAATAAAAGGTATAGTTAAAAAAGATGATAAAACTGTAGTAATTAAATATACAGATGTGAGACCATCGTTACTTTGGGGAAATGGATTTTTAACTGTATTTCTAAATAAAGGTCAAGTAGAAGAAGCTTCTAAAGATTTCACAAAATTCTCTGGAGCAAATCTTAATACAAAACCATTATCATATGGACCTTACTACTTAGATAAACAAATCAATGGAGAAAGTGTTCTAGCTAAACAGAATCCTCATTTCTTTAATAAAGATAAAGTCAAAGTAAAAGAAATTGAATTTAAAGCTGTATCACCTTCTCAAGCTGCATCTGTTATTAAAAATGGAGACGTAGACTATATCCGCTCTCTTAGTCCAAATATTTGGGAAGGTATAAAAGATTCTAAAAATGGAGATGTCTTAGGTCAAACGGATCTTTATGTATCTTACGTAGGATTTAAATTAGGAAAATTTGATAAAAAAGAAGGAAAAGTCGTAACTGATACAAGTGGAAAATTAGGTGATGTTAAACTAAGACAAGCTTTTGGGTATGCTGTTGATTGGGATCAAATTAATGATAAATTGTTTAAAGGGTTAAGATATACTCCAACTGGTTCAGGTTTCTTCCCACCTAGAATCGAATTAGCAGTTAATCCTAACGGTAAAAAATTCAAAAAAGATGTAGAAAAAGCTAAAAAATTACTAGATGAAGCGGGATATAAAGATACTGATGGAGATGGATTACGTGAAAACAAAAATGGCGAGAAATTAGTATTCAATTATGCTGCAAGAAATACTGGTAGTGAAATAGATCAAGCGTTAGCAGATAACTTTATAAAATCTTGGAAAGAAGTAGGACTTGATGTTAAGTTAGTAGATGGTAAATTATTGTCACCTAAAGATTGGTCAACAAGGGTGCAAGGTGATGATCCCTCTATAGATATCTTCCAAGGAGCTTGGGGATTCTTTAATAATCCAAACCCTAACTATATAGCTGGAGGAACATCAAAATTAAACTTACCAAGATATATTGATGATACTCTAGCAAAAGACTTAGATACAATTGATTCGAAAGATTCATTTGATGACAACAAAATAAAAGAAGCCTTTAATAAATTTGATAATGATTTTGCTGAAGCTACTCCATGGTTACCGCTAAGCTGGAGTACAGATATAGTTTGGGTTAATAAAAGAGTTAAAAATATAGATCTTAAAAAATATAATACTTTTGATCAACAATTCTATGAACTTGAATTAACTTCAGATAAAGGAATAAAAAACTAAAAATAAATATATAAATAGATTGGGAACAAATAAATTAATATTTATTCAAAAACAATAAACATTAAAAGATTTATTTGTTCCTAAATATTATACAAATTTTAAAAATGTTAATTGTAAATTATTAATATTGAAAAATAATGAAATAATAATATTTTTATTAGTTTTTTCATAGTGATAATAGATATTATTATATGGAAAAATTTTCTTAAATATGATAGAATAAAGTATTGAGAAATCAACGAGTAAATTTCTAATGAAAGAGATTAAAGGAGATTATATGATTAATAAATTAGGATGGAAAATTGGTGGAGAACAAGGTGAAGGTATTGAAAGTACAGCCGAAATTTTCTCTACAGTAGTAAATACACTTGGATACCACATGTATTCTACAAGAGACTTTGCGAGTAGAATTAAAGGTGGTCACAGTAACAGTAAAATTTGTATTTCAGAAGAAAAAATAAATGTAATTGACTATAAGACAGATATTCTTATAGCTTTCGACCAAGCTACACTGGATAACTATATTCCAGAATTAGATGAAAATAGTATTATTATTGCGGATGCTAAAATTAAACCTGAAATATCAGAAGAAATTAAAGGTTTAGTTGCGGTATTTCCAATTACAGAATTAGCTAAAGAAATTGCTAATCCGATTATCAAAAACATAATTACGTTAGGAATTTGTTCAGCATTATTAGATATTGATTCAAAATTATTCTATGATATGATTGATTCAAAATTTGCTAGTAAAGGTGAAGAAATCGTAAATATTAATATTCAAGCCTTTGATAAAGGTCGTGAAATCATGACTGAGTTCATGGATGAAAATGGTATTAAAGATAAATATTATCTTAAAAAATTAAATCCAACTCACAAAAATATGTGGTTAATCGGTAACCATGCTGCTGGTCTTGGAGCTTTAGCAGCAGGTTGTAGAATGTATGCAGGATATCCTATTACACCAGCAACAGAAATTATGGAATATTTATTTGAAAAGCTTCCATTAGTAAATGGAGCATATATTCAAACTGAAGATGAAATTGCAGCCTTAGGTGTTGCTATTGGAGCTAACTTCGCAGGAGTACGTGCTATGACAGCTACATCTGGACCAGGTATTTCACTTATGACTGAGTTCTTAGGTATGGCTGCTATGGCAGAACAACCAGTTGTTATTGTAGATGTTCAAAGAGGGGGGCCTTCTTCAGGGCTTCCAACAAAAACAGAACAATCTGATATTTTCCACGCTGTCTACGGTGGAACTGGAGATGCTTCTCGTATCGTACTAGCTCCAACATCTGTAGAAGATTGTTTCTACACTATGATAGATGCATTCAACATGGCGGAAAAATATCAAACACCAGTTATTGTTTTAATGGATTTACAATTAGGAATGAATAAAGAAACAGTGCCTAACTTTGACTTTAGTAAAGTTCAAATCGATCGTGGTAACTTATTAAAACAAGAAGAAATTACAGAAGAAGATATTATCTACTTCAAACGTTATGCAACGGATGTATTAGTTTCAAATAGAACTATCCCTGGTCAAAAAGGTGGGATTCATAATGCGAACAGTTATGAACACTCAGTAGTTGGACTGCCTTCAGAGGTGAAACGTAATACAAAACGTCAAAAAGAAAAACGTGCTAACAAGATTGAATCAGCATTAGTAGAAAGACCATTTGTATTAAATGAATACAATGATGAAAAAGATATTCTATTAGTGGGTGTTAACTCAACTTATGGAGTATTAAATAAAGCTGCTAAACAACTAAAAGAACAAGGATTGAAAATTGATACAATGCATATTCGTCAAATTTATCCAGTTGCTCAAGCTGTTCGTGATACATTTGATAAATATAGAAAAATATATATTGTTGAACATAACCACAATAAACAATTGCGTACAGTAATTGCTAGTAAATATCATAATTCAGATAAAATTAGTAGTTTACTAAAATATGATGGAGATATTTACTATACTCATCAACTTGTTGAACAATTACTAGAGGAGGAGAAATAGTTTGAAAGTAACATTAAAAGATTATAAAAATGATGTTAAGCCCGATTGGTGTGCCGGTTGTGGAGACTTCTCGGTACTTGCGGGTATAAATAGAGCTGTAGTTAACCTAGGGATTAAACCAGAGAATGTTGTAATTTCTGCGGGGATTGGATGTTCTGGTAAAATTAGTGGATACACAAAAGCGTATGGTGTACAAGGACTACACGGACGTTCATTACCAATTGCACAAGGTATTAAATTAGCGAACCAAGATTTAACAGTTTTTGCAATGGGTGGAGATGGTGACGGATATGCTATCGGTATTGGTCATGCAGTTCATGCTATGAAACGTAATGTTAATATGACTTACGTAGTAATGGATAACCAACTTTATGCCTTAACTAAAGGTCAAATGTCTCCTAAGTCTGATGAAGGTTTAGTAACGACTACAACTTTAGAAGGAGTAATGGAAAAACCTTTATCAGCGATGAAAATTGCCTTATCTTGTGAAGTAACGTTTTTAGCACAAGCATTTACTGGTGATATGAAAGAGATGATGCAGATTTTCGAAGAAGCTGTTAACCATGATGGTTTCTCACTAGTTAACGTATTTAGTCCATGTAAAACTTATAACTATAAAAATACACCAGCTTGGTATAAGGAAAACTTAACTAAACTTTCTGATATCGAAGGTTATGACAATACTAATAAATTAGAAGCGTATAGAGTATTAGAAGAGTACAATGACCTTGTAACAGGGGTAATTTATAAAAATGATAAAAAACCTCATTATGAAGATACTTTACGTAATTATAAACGAGATGAACCAATTGCTCATCAGAATTTAGAATTTAGTGAGGAATTATTTAACTCGTTATGTGATGAATTCAGATAAGAGGTAAAATATGAAATTTAGAAAAATACTACTTCCATTAGCAGCAGCTTATGCTGGATATCGTATATATCAAAAAACAGAGGAACAAGAGTTAGACAACGATCATATAGATAGATGTAGAAATAAACTAATCGCATTAGGTTATGATGTGATTGATAGTTATACATTGAATCTAAAAGAAAATCCATACTTAATGTTTTATTTTGATAACGACAATATCAAGTACGAAGTTCGATATGATAAAGAAACGGAAATAATAGAGTACATAAAAGAGGTATAAGAAAATGAGTAAATCAATAGAAAGATTCAGAGAATTAACAATGTTAGACGGAACATCAGGATTTGAAAGTGAAATTTCAAAATATTTAGAAGAAAATTTATCTAAATATGCTGATGAGATTAAGTATGATAATCTTGGTGGAATCTATGCTATTAAGAAATCAAAAAAAGAAGATGCTAAAACTGTTATGATTTCAGCGCATATGGATGAAGTTGGGTTCATCGTGACTAAGGTATTACCAAATGGTATGCTTAAGTTTGAAACGCTTGGTGGTTTTAGAGAAGATGTTCTTTTAGCTCAAACATATACAGTAACTTCATATGAAGGGAAAAAATTCACTGGTGTAATTGGATCTATTCCTAAACACTTTACTGCAGGTGTAGCACAAAATGTAAAAATTAGTGATATGACTATTGATGTTGGTGCTTCGTCAAGAGAAGAAGCATTAGCGATGGGAATTCGTGAAGGTGCTTTTGTTACTCCAAAAACAACTTTTGAACAACTTACTGAACACAGATTTATGAGTAAGGCTGTCGATAATCGTTATGGATGTGTAATTATTACAGAAATTTTAGAGCAATTTGCAGAAAAAGAGTTAGATTTTAATTTAGTAGTTTGTGCTACTGTTCAAGAAGAAGTAGGTCTTCGTGGTGCAACTATTGCTGCTAATATGATTAAACCAGATGTATGTTTTGTTGTAGACTGTAGTCCAGCAAATGATATGGATGGAAAAGAGACTAGTAATGGTCGTTTAGGACAAGGTTTCTTAGTGAGATTAGTAGATAGAACTATGGTTCTTCGTGCAAATATGAGAGAAAAAATTGTAACTCTTGCAGAAGAAAATGGAATTAAATATCAATACTTCACTTCACCAGGTGGAACAGATGCGGGTAACATTCATCAAGCTTTAAATGGAGTTCCAACTACTGTAATTGGTATTTGTGCTCGTTATATTCATACTCATAACGCAGTATTTGATATTCGTGATTATTATGCTGCTAAAGCAATTTTAGGGAAACTAATTGAAACTATCGATGATAAGTTCATTGAAGATGTAAGAAAATAAAAAAATGTGGATAGAAATTTTTTCTATCCACATTTTTTATCTTTTTCTTTTACTTCGACGAAATTGTTGAGGTTCTTCTTCATAATATCTATTGTTGTTATTTTCGTATACAGGTTCTAAAGGATCATAATCTTCTTCATATTGAACCTCATCATAATCTTTTTCGTAGTTATCATAGTATTCATCTTCCATATATTCTTCTTGTATTGTCGCATGAATTTTTACTATTATTCCAAATAGAATACTATTTGCAATAAGTGAACTTCCACCGTAACTAATAAATGGCATACTAATACCGATAACTGGGATAATGCTCAGTGTTGAGAATATATTGATGAAAAATGAAAAGCAAAAACTACAAATACTAAGAAGAATAAAGTAATAGCTATAGTTACCTTGTTCACATTTTTTCACTATATTAAATAATCTTAAAATAAAGATGAAGAAGATGAATAAGAATATTGCAGCACCTATAAAACCAAAGTTTTTAGCAACTATAGAGAAAATAAAATCATTAAATTGTTCGTCTATATAGTTTTTATTTTTAACGAATGTACCAGTTAAACCACCTAATTTCACCTCATTAAGAACTTGAGTAATCTGGTAAGAATAGTCTAGCTTATATGCTTCAGGATTTAGCCATGAAAGAATACGGTTAAGCTGGTAAGATTTTAAACCAACCAAGCTAAGCAACCTCGGGAAGTATAAAGCCGCTAGAATAATAATTGCTAGTCCAGCAATAACTACCGAATAAATCCTAAATAGGGTTTTACCTTTGTTACAAACTAAGAAGACTAACCCTAGGAATAAAAAGATGAAAAACAATCCATTTCCTAAGTCATTTTCTTTAGCAACTAGGATAAATGGTATAGAAATTATTAACGCTAACTTTAAGAGTTTAATTGTATCAGTATTATCTTTAAAACTCTTTTCTTTAATAAGCATACTAACCATTGCTACAGTAGCTATTTTACCAAATTCTGAAGGCTGTAACGTAAATAATTTAAAATTATACCAACTACGAGCACCGTTAACTATTGGAGCAAGAGTAGGTGGAACTAAGAATATTCCAACTAAAAGAACCAAAGCAAGTAAATAAAATGCTATTGAAAATTTTTCGATATAAGTTATTGGTATTTTTTGTAATAGATATATTATTCCAAAACCAATTAAGTAAAAAACAAATTGTTTTAGAAATAGTGTTGGTGTTTTATTGTTGTTATATTCAGCTAATAGTATAAATAGTAAACTAGAAAAGCTAAATATAAAATAAAATATCAATATTGATAAATTTGTTTTATTTTTTATGAAATTTAACATAAGTCAACTCCTTTGATGTAATTATACAATATTGAAGGGATATACGCAACTTAAGAGGAATCTACAATATGAATTCAGTATAATAAGAGTAGACGAAGAGAAAATTATAGATTCTAGCTTTTTATTAGCAAATTCATCTAACGATTCATTATATTCTCAGTTGGCTACTTATGATAGTAAAGGGAATAGAATAGTATTTATAGATACAAATAATCTTGAAATAGGAAAAAATATAATGTTGGAACATTAGGAGATTCAATTGGTTCTGATATCAAACTTGAAGATATATATATAATGCTGATGGTGAATTTGAAGTTTCTAATGAAGACATTAGAAGAGATAAACCAGAGAATATTGATTCTAATGAGAATAAAACTAAATAAAACAAATCGGCAACTAATGAGAATAATGTTTTAAGTAAACTTTTAGCAAATACTGGACTTTTAACTGGGGGAATGGGAGTATTATCAGTTATCATCCTCTTATAGTAATATTGATATTAAGAAAGGAAAAATAATTGTATACTAAATTTATAAGAATAAATAATAAAAGAGTTACGTTAGTAAGTTGTGATTTACTAGCTAACTCTTTTTTATGTGTTTTGCCACATGTCACACTACTAAAAAATAACGTTTTATGCTAAAATTATATATGTTATAAATAAATGAAAGAAATAAAGAGAAAGGAACTTTTGAGATGAAATATACTCCAATGATAGAACAATATCTGAAGATAAAAAAAGATTATCAGGACATGTTTTTATTTTACCGTCTTGGTGATTTCTATGAGATGTTCTTTGAAGATGCGACTAGAGCGTCAAAAATATTAGAAATAACTCTAACTGCTCGTGATGGGGGAGCTGAAAAAATACCTATGTGTGGAGTTCCATTTCATTCATCAGCTACTTATATTGATACTTTAGTTAATAACGGCTATAAAGTAGCTATATGTGAACAAGTTTCAGAACCAGGTCAAGGAAAAATAGTAGAACGTAAGGTAGTGCAGGTGATTACACCAGGGACTTATATGAACTACAAAAACTACGATGAAAATAACTATTTAGGTAGTGCATATGTAAAGGATAATAATATCTATTTTGCATTTTGTGACATTATGACAGGGGATAGCCGTTGTACCGTACTAAAAACTATGGCTGACCTGCAAGATGAGGTACTGAAAAATAATATTAAAGAAGTAATTAGCATAAAAGATCAAGAGTTGGATATTAGTGCTTATATTACTGAAGTTGAATTAAATAATAATATTACTAAGGAAAAAACAAGTAATCTTACTGATAGTAATCTTCGTGTTGCTTGTGATGTTCTTTTAGATTATATTGAAAAAACTCAAAATAAGGATATTTCAAGCCTTAAAGATTTTGAAGTATATTTCAAAGATAAGTTTGTTTATATGACGAACTACTCATTAAAAAACTTAGAAGTTACTCAGAACATGGCTAATGGTGGTAAGAAAGGGTCTCTTCTCAGTATTGTAGATAAAACTTCAACAGCAGCGGGTTCTAGAAAACTGAAAAAATGGTTAGAAAATCCATTATTAGATCTTAAAGAAATTAAAAAACGTCAGGAAATTGTAGAAGATTTTACTAAACATTATTTTGAAAAAGCTGATGTGAAAACTAGTTTGAAAGAAGTATATGATCTTGAGAGAATTTCTACAAAAGTTTCTTATAATATAGTAAGTCCTAAGGAATTATTAAATCTAAAGAAAACATTAGCTCAAATACCAGAAATTAAGAAATTGTTATTAGGATTTGAATCTAATAAATTAAAAGATATCGCAGAGAATATCGATGAATTAACAGATTTATACGATTATCTTGAAGCGACAATCCATGAAGAAGCTGGTCAGACTGTTAAAGAAGGTAATGTAATTAAATTAGGCTTCAATGAAGAATTAGATAGCTATAAAAATGCTAGTAAGAATGGAAATAGAATTTTATTAGAAATCGAAGAACGTGAAAAAGAGAGAACTGGGGTTAAAAATCTAAAAGTTGGATACAATAAGATTTTCGGTTACTTTATCGAAGTATCTAAAGTAGGGCTTAAAACTATAGATCCAACTGAACTAGGTTATCATAGGAAACAAACACTTTCTAATTGTGAGAGATTTGTATCTGAAGAACTGAAAAAAGTTGAAGAACATATCGTAAATTCTAAAACGAAAATAGAAGAGTTAGAATTACAATTATTCCAAGAAGTTAAGACGAAGATTCATAACTATATCATAAGATTACAAAGAGTTGCGAATACTTTAAGTGATATTGATGTTTTTGTTTCATTATCTGATGTGGCAGAAGAATATGGTTATGTGAAGCCTGAGTTCAACGACAATAATATTATTGATATTGTTGATGGTCGTCATCCAATTGTTGAGAGAAATGTGAGTGCTGATAGTTATATTAGTAATGATTGTAAAGTAGATAAAGATAATAATATCTTGCTTATTACAGGGCCGAATATGTCTGGTAAATCTACTTATATGAGACAACTTGCTCTTATAGTGATTCTTGCACAAATTGGATCTTTTGTTCCAGCGACTTCTGCGAACTTACCGATTTTCGATAAAATATTTACGAGAATAGGTGCGAGTGATGATCTAGCTGGTGGTAAATCGACGTTTATGGTTGAGATGATTGAGGCGAAGAATGCTTTAGTCGAATCTACTGCAAATTCATTATTAATTTTTGATGAAATTGGTCGTGGGACATCGACATATGACGGTATTGCCTTAGCTCAATCAATACTAGAATACATTAATAATACTATTAAGTGTAAAACATTATTCTCAACTCACTATCATGAGCTTACAAAATTAGAAAATATTACCCAGGGAATAAAGAATATTCACGTTTCTGCAAAAGAAGATCATGGAAAATTAATTTTCTTATATAAAATTAATGAAGGACCTATAGAGAAGAGTTATGGTATCCATGTAGCTCAACTTGCTCATTTACCGGAAGATGTTATCGTAGGTGCTAATAAAATTTTAAGAGAATTAGAAAGTGGTAATAAAGGTAGTGAGGACCTTGTTGATAATGCTCGATATAATAAAGTTTTATTAAATGATGCTTCATCACAAGAATCTGAAGAAAAACTAAGAGCGAAAATTCGTTCTGAACTAGAAGAAGAATATAGTAGCAGAGTAGTTAAAGAAGATGTTATAAAAGTAGATGAGGAAGCTTTAAGAACGGAGCTCCATCAAGAACTAGAAAAAGAACTTAAAGAAGAATTAGAGAAAACTATTAGAAAACAATTAAAAGAAGAAGAAAAATCGAAGAAAAATTATGCGAAATTACAATTGGATTTCGATGGTGATAATGAGAAATTTGATGAAATCAAAAAGCAATTAGAAAGTGTAAACTTCTTAGAAACGACTCCAATGCAGGCGTTCAATCTTCTTTATGAATTACAAAGAAAAATAAGTGAGGATGTGAAATAAATTAGATGGGAAAAATAAATATATTATCTGCGGAATTATCTAATAAAATAGCAGCAGGAGAAGTTGTTGAAAGACCTTCTTCTGTAGTTAAAGAGCTTGTGGAGAACTCTATTGATGCAGGAAGTACTAATATTAAAGTTATAATTAAAGAATTTGGTATTCAACAAATTAGAATTATTGATAATGGTAGTGGTATTTCTAATGATGATTTAGCACGAGCATTTTTACGTCATGCAACTAGTAAAATAAGTGCAGACTATGATTTATTTCATATAGAAACGCTAGGTTTTAGAGGTGAGGCATTAGCGAGTATTTCATCTGTGAGTAAAGTAGTAATTAAGAGTTGTGCAGGAGAAGCACAAGGAAAAATGTTAGTTCTTGAAGGTGGAAAAGTAGTTTCTGAGGAATATTACGCTCCTATTAAAGGAACTGATTTAAGTGTAGAAAATTTATTCTACAATACACCAGCAAGATTAAAATATCTGCGCAATCCTCACACAGAACAAGCTAATATTACTAATATTATTCATAAGTTTGCCTTGTCTTATCCTAATGTAGCTTTCGAACTTCATGTAGATGGTAAGATTACCTTTAAAACATACGGTGATGGTGATGTTCATAAGATTTTATCTAAAATCTATAATATGGGTGTTGCTAGAAATATGATTGAATTCAGTGGTAGTAATGATGATTATAAAGTATTTGGTTATATTTCTGTTCCTGAAGAGACGAGAGCTAGTAAAAACTATATAAATATTTTTATTAATGGTCGTTATATAAAGAATTATGGAATTCAAAATGCTATAATCGATGCGTATGGAACACTTTTAATGATTAATAGGTATCCATTATGTGTAATTAATATCGAAATGGATCCAATTTTATTAGATGTTAACGTGCATCCAACTAAGCAAGAAGTAAGATTATCGAAAGAAGCGGAGTTAATACGTTTAATCAAAGAGGTTATTGCAGAAAGATTAAGTAATTATACATATATTCCACAAGGAATGAATAATGTTCTTACGAAAAAAGAAAAGGCGAAAATCGAAAAAATAAATTTCTTAGATGAACTTGATAATAAGTTCGGAAATATTGAAGATGAAAGTATTTTCTCAGCGGAGCAAAGAGAAGTTGCGGATAATAATCAAGATGAAAGTGGCTTTACTGATAACCAAACAGAACTTGCAAGTCATGTTGTTCAAGAAGATGAGTTTCTTTTCGGAGGAGATTTATTGACGGGCTCTAGCGAAGAAAAAACTTCAGTACAAAGTAAAGAAAACACATTTAATCAAAGAAGTAAAACGCAAAGAATTAAGAGCGACTTACCGGATTTAAGTTATAGTTCACATCCACGCGACAATAGAAACAAATACGGAGATAAGCCGACTAAAAAAGAAATAGAGAACTTCATGAATTTTTCTAAAAAAGAAGATAATACGAATTATGATGATCGTACTGAAGAAGTAGTTTCTAATGTAGTAAAAGATTACAGTCACTTTAATGAAATTAAAGATGCTAAAATTGTCCAAGATGATGATACAAAAGTTAGAACTCTACCAGACTTAAAAGTATTAGCACAAATCTTTAAAACATATATCTTATCAGAAGCGGATAATAAGTTATTTCTAATAGATCAGCATGCTGCTGCGGAAAGATATAATTATGAGAAATTACAACGTGAATTTATTGAAAGAAAGAATTATAAAAAGCAGATGTTAATACCGCTTATGTTTGATTTTTCTGTAGATGAAGTGGCTGAAGTTCGTAATAATTTAGAAAAATTCGAGGAACTTGGTATTGTATTCGAAGAGTTTGGAGATAATTCTTATGTTGTTCGTGAATTTCCTGGTTGGATAGAAGAAGACGAAGAACAAATGATAAAAATTATTGTTGAGAAGGTCCTTAAAAATAATAATATAACTTTCAACGAATTAAGAAATGATGCAATTGCAATGGCGAGTTGTAAAATGTCTATAAAAGCGAATCAAGTACTTACTGATGTAGAGATGAATAAGGTTATAAGTGATCTTTATGAATGTAAGAATCCATTTACGTGTCCACATGGACGTCCGATAATCACAAAAATGGAGAAAAAAGATTTAGAAAAAATGTTTAAGCGTATAGTGTAGGAGGTAAGATGGAAAAAATACCTTTAATAGCGATAGTAGGACCTACTGCAGTTGGGAAAACAGCACTTAGTATAGAACTAGCAAAAGAGTTCAACTGTGAAATAATTTCTATAGATAGTGTTCAAATTTATAAGAAGTTTGATATTGGTTCTGCGAAGGTGAAAAAAGAAGAGATGGATGGAATAGTTCATCATTTAATTGACGAACTAGAGCCTACTGATACTTGTTCTGTCTATGATTTTCAAAAACTAGCACGTAAGAAAATAGAGAAAATACATTGTCGTGGTAAGATGCCTTTATTAATCGGAGGAACTGGTTTTTATATGAATGCTGTTCTAAATAATTATGAGTTTACTGATTTAGAGGAAAAAACTTATGACATTGATGTTGATATGGCCAGAGAGTATCTAAAAGAAAACTATCCAGATACATATAATTCGATCGACCTAGAAAATCATCGTCGTGTAATCAATGCATATAATTATGTGATGAATGAAAAGAAATCTGTAACGACTAACAACAATGGGGATACGGTTCTTGATTGTTATAATCCATTTTTAATAGTTCTTAATACTGATAGGGAAGTTCTATATAGTCGTATTAATAAGCGAGTTGAGCTGATGTTTGAAGAAGGTTTAGAACAAGAAGTTAGAGAAATTATAGATGAGTATGGAATAGAACTCCAAGCTTTAGGAGCGATAGGATATAAGGAGATGATTCCGTATCTTAATGGTAATGTTTCTAAAGAAGATACCATTGCAGCTATCTCTCAAAACTCACGCCGTTATGCAAAACGTCAGTTAACATGGTTTAGAAATAAAATGGATGGAACTTGGTATGATACTGCTAATAAGGAACTATTGGCAGATGTAATAAGAGGGATCAAAGAGAAATTTAATTTATAATTATATTAGTAATTGTCTAGGGCTTGGAAGATTAATTTTTCAAGCCTTTTTTCTAATTTATTACAAGTTATTTTCTATTGTATAATAGATTGAACTCTAGTTATGATAAGATATAATAGAAAAATTTAAAATATTTCAAGAGTATTTCTGATTTAACTAGAGTTTTTGTTAGTTATGTGCTAAACTAGTAATACTAAAGATTCTTAGGAAGTAGGAGGAGAAGATGAATTCATTTAAATATCTTAAGCCAAAGTTATTTAGTGTGATGAAAAATTATACAAAGGAACAATGCTTAAAAGATATAATTGCTGGTTTAATAGTAGCTGTTATAGCATTGCCTTTATCGATTGCTTTGGCGATTGCATCTGGGGTGAATCCAGAACAAGGTCTTTATACTGCGATTATAGCAGGTTTTTTTATTTCGTTTTTAGGTGGAAGTAGAGTTCAGATTGGTGGACCTACGGCTGCTTTTGTCGTTATTATTTATGGGATAATAGCTGAACATGGAATTGCAGGATTAACTGTTGCTACTCTTATGGCAGGGATTATGCTGATTCTAATGGGGCTATTTCACTTTGGTGACTTAATTAAATTTATTCCGAAAACTATCACTATTGGATTTACACTAGGGATTGCTATGGGAATAGTAGTTGGTCAGGTTAAAGATTTTCTAGGATTAAGTATGGGAGCAGTTCCGGCAGAATTTGTTGGAAAATTAGTAGTGTATGGACAAAATATAAAAAGTATTAGCTTTGTTACTTTAGGTATAGGTGTACTTGCGATATTAATTCAAGTATTTTGGCCAAAAGTATCGAAGAAAATACCAGGTTCTTTAATTGCAATACTAGTTACAACATTTTTAGTAGCTATTTTCAAATTGCCGGTTAAAACTATTGGTGATCTATACACAATTAAAGCAGGACTTCCTAGCTTTACAATGCCCACAATTTCATTTTCACTAATCAGAGAGATGATTTTACCGGCATTTACAATCGCGATATTAGCCGCTATAGAATCGCTATTATCTGCTGTAGTATCTGATGGTATGACAGGAAGTAAGCATAAATCTAATGCAGAATTAGTTGCTCAAGGTGTAGGGAACTTTATGTCAGCACTTTTTGGAGGAATACCTGCAACAGGTGCAATTGCGAGAACGGCAGCTAACGTAAAAAATGGTGGGAGAACACCAGTAGCTGGAATGGTTCACGCATTTACTTTATTATTAATACTATTATTTTTAATGCCATATGCATCGTATATTCCTATGAGTTGCTTGGCTGCGATATTAATAATTGTGGGATATAATATGAGTGGATGGCGTATTTGTGTACGTATGTTAAAGACTGCACCGAAAAGTGATATAGCGGTATTAATTATCACTTTCTTATTAACGTTATTCTTCGACCTAGTAATCGCGATAGAGTTCGGTATGGTATTAGCTGCGTTCTTATTCTTAAAACGTATGTCTGATATTGCAGAAGTTCGACAATGGACATACAAAGGTTCATCTGATGATGATAAGTTATCTGAAGAAGTTGATTTAAAATATGTCCCTGAAAATACTATAGTTTATGAAATTTTTGGAGCGTTGTTCTTCGGAGCTGCTAATGTGTTTACAAGCTTTGAGCATGGCGAAGGAAAAAATGTTTTAATTATAAGAATGCGTAATGTTCCAGCAATGGATATTTCAGGATTAGAAGTGTTAGAAGAAATATTGGAAACTTGTAAAAAACGTGGATTAACATTAATATTATCACACGTAAATGAACAACCATATCATGTTATGGAAAAAGCTGGCTTTATTGAAAAAATAGGTAAAGAAAATATATGTGAGAATATTGATGCTTCTTTAGAGAGAGCGGAGAAATTAAGAGAACTATAAATTTAAGTAAACTTTAATTATAGTCTAAAGTTTATATAAGGTTTAAGATATATAATATAAATATAACAAAACTTAATAATATTTTTTTCATGATATATGGCTCATCGAAAGATGAGCCTTTCTCTATTTTAAGGATGCTTATATTCTGATTGGTATAGTATATGAAGAAAATTTATTAGTAACATTTATTTTTGAGTTATATATGGGTAATTTTTTGTACAGATAATATGATATAATAAATTTAAATAGAGGTAAATAGTATGAGTATATTAGAAATTTTATTAGTAGTATTTTCATTAATCTTTTGTATTTTTTATATGATAGTATTTGTAATAGCTAGAAAAATAGTGAAAAAAGAGGAAATGCTTTTAGAGAAGTTAACAGATAAAGAAATAGAAAAAGTTAGACTAAAGGAGAACCCTTCAAAAATTTCCTTGTTATTAAATTTAGTTATCACTGTAGCATGTTATATATATTTACTCATTTCAATAATAGATAAAGGGTTATTGATAAGTTTCTTCGGGGAAACACTAAACAAAGTAATTAATTCACTTATTATTGTTATAATTTTACTGCCACACTTATTGGAGAGAATTAATGTTATTCGTCGTTACAATAAGGTGAAAAATATGGCAGAGAACAATTAGACGTTCAAATATTTAAATATAAATTTAATAAATTTTTAAGATAATTGGTAAAATATTTATCGATTGTCTATTTTCATTAAAACTAAATTATTGACAATTGTAAACTATAGAGGTAGAATGAACTCATTAGTATTTAAAAAATTACTAATGAGTTTTTTAAAAAGATAATAGTCAAAAGATTTTACTGATTTGGAATTGCTTTTCATTGTTTATAACAGTGAAGAATAAATGTAAAAACAAAAAATACCTTTGAAGTTTTAAGATGAAGAGCATGTCCATAGTATTGTTACTGATAATAAATGTGACTTTAGGTAGGGAGTGAATATAAGTGAATAGTCTATTAAAATATTCAAGCATGTTTTCTAGAAAAAAATATGAAAACAACTCATTATATGAGTATTATGCTAGAAAAAATGGTTTGCAAGGTAAATCGCTATTAATATTAACCTGTCTTTATTATACAAAGGATGGGATAACTCAAACTACTATTTGTGAAAAAACATATTCTACGAAACAAGTAGTTAGTGCAGCAATGAAGACTTTTAAGGGAAAAGGCTATATTTATTTTGAGGAACAAGAAAAAGATAAGCGGGAGAAAATAGTTAGACTTACAGAAAAAGGTTACTTATATGCATCAAAAATTTTGGATCCTCTTAGAGAGGCTGAAGAGAAAGCAATAGGTCAACTTTCAAGTGAACAACAAAAACTATTTATAGAATACTATACAATCTTTAACGATAATATGAAGAAAAATATTGAAAAACTAGTATTGAAAGGAGAAAAATAAAAATGATTAAATATAATAATGTTTCATTATGCTGTTCCACAAATGGTTTAATACTTGACGGATTGAATTTTGAAATACAAGAAGGAGAGTTTTTTGTTCTAGTTGGACCTAGTGGAAGTGGAAAAACAACAACTTTAAAATTAATAAATAGACTGATAGAACAAACTGACGGTGATATTTATTTTGAAGATAAGAGATTGAAAGATTATGATTTAAGGGAATTAAGACTTAAAACTGGCTATGTTCTTCAACAAATTGCACTATTTCCGAATCTTACGGTTGCAGAAAATATTGCGTTAATTCCAGAGATGAAAAACTTTGATAAGAAAGAGATCAAAGAAAAAACAGAAGATTTACTAAGAAAAGTAGGATTGGATCCGAAGCATTATATGAATCGTCTTCCTAAAGAACTTTCTGGAGGAGAAAAACAGCGTGTAGGAATACTACGTGCAATTATTGCTAATCCTAAAATTTTATTGATGGATGAACCATTTTCGGCATTAGATCCTATTAGTAAAGTTCAACTTCAAGATTTAATAAAACAACTACATGATGAGTATAAAAGAACAACAGTTTTTGTAACTCACGATATGGATGAAGCGATGAAACTTGCTGATAGAATTTGTGTTTTAAAAGAAGGTAAGGTGGTTCAAATTGCTACACCAGAAGTACTAAAAGAAAATCCTGCGGATGATTTTGTTCGTGAATTTTTTGCAAGGGGGAATAAATAATGAATTTAGTAAGTACATTTTTAGAAAGAAAAAGTGATTGGATAACTGGCTTATATGAACATCTTCAAATTTCATTATTATCACTTATTATTGCAATTTTTATAGCAGTTCCGTTAGGAATAATTATTTCAGGGAATAAAAAGACAAGTGAGTGGTTTTTACAAATTACGGGTATCTTCCAAACTATTCCTTCTCTTGCATTACTTGGGTTATTCATTCCATTTATGGGGATTGGTACATTACCAGCAGTCGTTGCATTGGTAATTTATGCAATATTCCCAATACTACAAAGTACTATTACTGGATTATCGGAGATTGATCCATCGTTAGAAGAGGCTGCAACAGCCTTTGGTATGACAAAACTAGAAAAGTTGAAAAAATTTAAACTTGCACTCGCTATGCCAATACTTATGAGTGGTGTGAGAACTGCGAGTATTATGATAATTGGTACAGCAACTCTTGCCGCTTTAATAGGAGCAGGGGGATTAGGTTCATTTATTTTACTAGGAATAGATAGAAATAACTCAGCGTTAATTTTAATTGGAGCTATTTCATCCGCAATATTAGCGATTCTATTTGGGTTATTAATTAGATTTTTACAAGATAAAAAACCGAAAACTATTTTAGCTTCATTACTTGCAGCTGTAGTGGCTTTAACTATCAGCTTCCTTCCAATTGGAAAAATGTCTAATGATAAACTAATAATAGCTGGTAAAATAGGAGCAGAACCTGAGATATTAATAAATATGTATAAACTTTTAATAGAAGATGAGACAAATATTGACGTTGAGGTTAAACCTAATTTTGGAAAAACAAGCTTCTTATATGAGGCGTTAAAAGGTAAAAGTATTGATATTTATCCAGAATTTACAGGTACAGTTACTACAACATTATTAAAAACTCCTCAGACTGTTGCTTCTAATGATCCCGATGAGGTTTATGAGGTTGCTAAAAATAAAATTTTTGAACAAGACAATCTTGTGTACCTAAAACCTACAAAATTCCAGGATACTTACGCTTTAGCCGTAACAGAAGATTTTGCAAATAAAAATAAATTAAATAATATTTCAGATATAAAATTAGTAGAAAATTCTTCAAAAGTTGGATTCTCATTGGAATTTAATGATAGAGAAGATGGTGGTATAGGACTTAAAAATCTTTATCACTTAAATCTAAATGTTAAAACTATGGAAATAGCGTTAAAATATCAAGCTATTTCAAATGGTGATGTAAATATTATCGATGTATTCTCAACAGATAGCAAAATAATAACAAATAAGCTTAAATTATTAAATGACGATAGACATTTATTCCCACCATATCAAGGGGCACCGTTATTAAGAGAAGAGACATTGAAAAAACATCCTGAGCTTGAAAAAATCTTAAATAAACTTGCTGGAAAAATAACAGAAAAAGAAATGACTGAAATGAACTACAAAGTAGATATTGAAGGTAAACCTGCTTATGATGTAGCAAAAGAATATCTACAAAAAGAAGGATTAATTAAAAAATAACGTAGTATCTTAGTTGAAAATAAAATTCTCAAGCCTTATGGTTTGGGAATTTTTTTCTTTCTAACATTTCCTTTTTCATGTGATTTTTGATAAAATTAAAGGTGAGAGTTTTTTTAGCGAGGAATGTAGAAAGTAGGTGTAAATTTGCAAGTTACAAATATAACAAAGCTAAAAGTTAAGTATAAAATAGATTTGGAAAATGGTAAACATTTTTATGTTTCTGAAGATACGATAATTAAGTATGGACTTATAAAAAAAATAGATTTATCAAAAGAGCAATTAAAAGAAATCATAGCTCACGAAAGTGTAGAAAGTGCCTATAGTAAAGCAGTACATTATTTACAATTTGGTCTAAGAACTAAGCAGGATATAAGAGAATATCTTCAGAAGAAAGAGATTGCTAATAATGTTATTGATGAAGTAATTGAGAAGTTAATAGAAATTGGTTATTTGAATGATAATCACTATGTAGAAGCTGCGGTGACAGATTATTTTAATCTAAATTTAAAGGGGCCATATTGGATACAAAGAAAACTGTTAGAAAAAGGCCTAGATAAAGATGTTATAGATGAAAATATTGCCAAGATTTGTACTGAAGAAGCAATGATAGAAATTCTATATAAAATTATTGAACGTGAGTATAAAGTAAGAAGAGAAACGAAAAACAAAAAAGTTCAAAAAATAACACAAAAACTTTATACAAATGGCTTTACATCTGATATAATAAGAAAGGTGTTTGACATATTTTTCGAAGACTATGAAGATGAAAATGAAGAGGAAATATTAGATGAGCATTTTAGAAGGGCTTATCAAAGTTATAGTCGTAGATATGAAGGATATGCACTTAAACAAAAGCTGATTGAAAAGCTAATAAGGGATGGTTTTTCGTATTATACAGCTAAAGACTACGTAGAAAAACAAGATTTGTAAAGGAAGAATAAAATGGATAAAAGAAATGAAAGGCAAAAGAAAATAAGGAACTTTTCTATAATTGCACATATTGACCACGGGAAATCGACTCTTGCGGACAGGATTTTAGAAAAAACAAAGGCGTTAGAACAACGTGAAATGAAAGCACAACTTCTTGACTCAATGGATATTGAACGTGAAAGAGGTATTACAATTAAACTTAATGCAGTTCAATTACAATATACTGCTAAAAATGGAGAAGAGTATATTTTCCACTTAATCGATACACCAGGACACGTAGACTTCACATATGAAGTATCACGTTCTTTAGCAGCATGTGAAGGGGCTATTTTAGTAGTAGATGCTGCTCAAGGTATTGAGGCACAAACTTTAGCTAACGTATACTTAGCATTAGATAATAATTTAGAGATTATTCCAATTATTAATAAAATTGACTTACCTGCAGCGGATCCTGAGAAGGTTAAGACTGAAATCGAGGATGTAATTGGATTACCTACAGACGATATTGTATTAGCTTCTGCTAAGGCTGGAATTGGTATTGATGAAATCTTAGAACAAATCGTAGAATATATTCCAGCTCCATCTGGTGATGCGGCTGAACCACTACAAGCATTAATCTTTGACTCATTATACGATGCATATAGAGGAGTTATCGTTTCAGTACGTATTAAGAACGGTACTGTAAAAGCTGGAGATAAGATTAAGATGATGGCTACTGGTGGTGTGTTCGAGGTTACTGAAGTTGGTATTCACACACCTAAAGAGAAAATCGTTGATGAACTTACTGCAGGAGATGTAGGATTTATCTGTGCATCTATTAAAAATGTAAGTGAAACTCGTGTAGGGGATACAATCACATTAGCGAATAATCCAGCTAAAGAAGCATTACCTGGATACAGAAAATTAAACCCAATGGTATTCTGTGGATTATATCCAATCGATTCATCAAAATATAATGATTTACGTGAAGCATTAGAAAAATTAGAACTTAATGACTCTGCGTTACAATATGAAGCTGAAACGTCACAAGCACTTGGATTTGGATTTAGATGTGGATTCTTAGGAATGTTACACATGGAAATTATTCAAGAGCGTATTGAGCGTGAATTTAATATTGATATCATCGCAACTGCACCATCGGTTATTTACAAAGTTGAAAAAACTGACGGAACTCTAGTAGATGTGTCAAATCCATCAGAAATGCCAGATCCACAAAAAATTAATAAGATTACAGAGCCATTTGTTAAGGCGAGCATTATGGTACCAAATGACTATGTAGTTGCTGTTATGGATCTTTGTCAGAAGAAACGTGGTATTTTCTTAAATATGGAATATATCGATGATACAAGGGTTAATATTACTTATGATATACCTCTATCAGAAATCGTATTTGACTTCTTCGATCAACTTAAATCTAATACAAAAGGATATGCATCATTTGACTATGAATTAACAGGATACAAAGATAGTAACCTTGTTAAGATGGATATTCTATTAAATGGTGAACAAGTCGATGCTCTAAGCTTCATCGTTCACAGAGAATTTGCTTACCAACGTGGTAAAGTTATTGTAGAAAAACTTAAAAAACTTATTCCAAAACAACAATTCGAAATTCCTATCCAAGCTGCTATTGGAAATAAAATTATCTCTCGTGAAACTATTAAAGCGATGCGTAAAAACGTTCTTGCTAAATGTTACGGAGGGGATATTAGTAGGAAACGTAAACTATTAGAGAAACAGAAAAAAGGTAAAGAGAGAATGAAAGCTGTTGGTAGCGTAGAAGTTCCTCAAGATGCCTTCATGGCTGTTCTTAAAATGGATGAAGAATAATGAAGAGTTGTCCACGCGGAGTATATATTCATATTCCATTTTGTAAGTATATTTGTTCATATTGCGATTTCAACAAGTTTTATATACAAAGACAACCTGTTGACAAGTATATAGATTGCTTAATCAAAGAAATCGAGAGTATGGAAAACATTCAAAATGTTGAAACTATTTATATTGGTGGAGGAACACCAAGTGCATTAAGTGATGAACAACTTCATCGTTTATTAACTGCATTAAGAAATAAAATTCCACAACAACTGCGTGAATTTACTTTTGAAGCTAACCCTGAGGATCTTGTTGATTCTCGGGTTGCTTTGGTAAAGGGCTACGGAGTTGATAGAATTAGCATGGGGGTTCAGACTTTTAATAATGAGCTGTTAAAAATTCTTGGACGAGGACATGTTGCTGATGATGTGGATATGGCAATCGCTAATTGTAAAAAACATGGTATTGAAGATATAAATGTTGATTTAATGTTTTCATTACCGAAGCAAACTATGGATGACTTGTATGATAGTATGAAGAAGGTTGCAGAATACAATATTAGTCATATTTCATGTTATTCATTGATTTTGGAACAGAAGACTAAACTTTATAATCAGGTGAGAGATAAGAAAGTTACATTGCCATCGAATGAAACTGAAGAGAAAATGTACAATGAGGTTATTAATTTCTTAACAGAAAATGGTTATGAACAGTATGAAATTAGTAATTTTGCTAGACCAGGTCATGAGAGTGTTCATAATAGTAGTTACTGGAAGAATATTGAATATTATGGTCTTGGAGCGGGAGCGCATGGATATATTGATGGAGTACGTTATGCTAATCAAGGAGCATTAAAATTCTATATCGACAGTATGTTAGAAAAAGGTCATGCAAGACGTGAAGAAAATACTGTAACGACTAAGGAAAGAATCGAAGAGGAAATGTTCCTAGGACTACGTCTTTTAAAAGGTGTAGATTTAGATATATTTGAAGAAAAATATGGAAAAAGAGCAGAAGAAATATTTAAAGACGTTATTGATAAAAATATAAGAGAAGGGTACTTGGAAATTGAAGATAATAAACTTCGATTAACTAGAAAAGGATTATTCTACGGAAATGATGTCTTCTCTGAGTTTTTATTGGATTAATAACATATTTAAATAATTAGAATGATTTTTGTGGGAGGAACTTGATTAATTTATATAAAATTATTGAGTTTCTCCCAATAATGAAAGAAAGGAGAATTATTGTGGAACGAACATATATTGAAAGATTGCTTAATAATTTGAATGAAAAGTATGGTTTTAATTTGAAATTCAGTGAGAATTTTAAAAATGCATTTTCTCATTCTTCTTATACTAATGAGAAAAGAATCGCGAAGCATTTAAATTATGAGCGTTTGGAATTTTTAGGGGATGCTGTTGTTGAACTTACAACAAGCGAATTTTTATTTAAGAAATTTTATGAGCTTCCTGAAGGTGAGCTAACTAAGTTACGTGCATCTATTGTTTGTGAAAAAACATTGGTTAAATATGCTTTACAACTTGGCTTAGACAAATGTATATACTTAGGTAAAGGTGAAGAAAAGATGGGTGGAAGAAGTCGAGCAGCGTTACTTGCTGATATTTTTGAATCTTTCACAGGAGCAATGTACCTAGAGTCAAACCTTGAAGTTGTAAAAACTTTCTTACATAATACATTATTTACAGAAGTTCAAGACCTTGAATATCATAGCTTTGTAGATTATAAAACTATACTACAAGAGTACATTTCAAAAATTAAATTGGGTGAAATTGAGTATGTAGTACTTGATTCTACGGGTCCATCACATTCTAAAACTTTTACGAGTGCTATTTTAATTGGTGGAAAACAATATGGAAGTGGGACAGCTACTACAAAAAAAGAGTCTGAACAGCTTTCAGCCAAACAAGCATTAGAAAAACTAGGATACAAAGATATTTAAAATTAATGAAAGGAAACAAAGATGAAATTAGCAAAGGTTGAAGTTACAGGTTTTAAATCTTTTCAAAAGAAGACAACATTTGAATTTAAAAATAATTTAATCGGTGTTGTAGGACCGAACGGTTCGGGAAAAAGTAATATAATTGATGCTATTCGTTGGGTTTTAGGGGAGCAGTCTGCTAAAAATTTACGTGGTAGTAGCATGAAAGATGTTATCTTTTCGGGGACTGAAGATGCGAAAAGAAAAAACTTTGCTGAAGTAGCGGTAACATTTTCTAACGGAGAAGATAATTGTGAAATTAAAAGACGTTTGTATAGAAATGGTGATAGTGAGTATTACATTGATAATAAGCGTGCTAAATTAAAAGATATTACGGATATCTATCTTGATTTTGGGATTAATAAGGAAAGTTATAGTATTATTACTCAAGGTAAGGTAGAAGATATTATTTCATCTAAACCTGTTGATCGTCGAGCGATTATAGAAGAGGCATCAGGGGTATTAAAATATAAAAATAAGAAAAAAGAAACTAATCTTAAATTAGAGAAAACAAATGATAACTTAATGAGGTTAAATGATATTTTCTCAGAAATCTCAGGTCGTTATAAAATCTTAGAAGATCAAAAGAACAAAACACAAAAGTATCTTGATTATTCTAAAGAACTTGAAGAAAAAGACATTTTATTAAATGTCTATAACATTGCGGAATATCAAAAAAGACTTGCTGATTTACTTCAAGTTAAACAGGAAAAAGAATCAGAAAAACTTGGACTTGAAAGTAGACAAGAAGAACTAATAAAAGATTTAGAAAGTATCAAGAATAATTTAGTCTCATTAGATAGAACTTACATGAAATATCATGATGAGGAGTTAGAATTAGTTCAGAAAAAAGAATCTGTTCAATCACAATTAAGTGTTATTGAGGAAAGAAAAAATAACAGAACACTTAGAAGTGAAAAAATTAACGATGATATTAAGTATCTTGAGGAAAGAAAACAAAACCTTGAAAGTAAGCTGTCTGAAAGAGAAAATCTAAATGATGAAACTAAAGGGAGAATTCAAAAGATTAACAAAGAAATATCTTCGTTAGAATCAGGTGAAGAGAGTAAACTAGAATTAATCGAAAGAAATATAGAAGAATTAAAAGATACTTACTATAGCTTAATTAACGAAGAAACTAAACTAGAGAATAGTATAGAGTTTGCTAAGAAAAATCTTGAGAGTGCTGATGAGAACAGTAAAGAAATTCTAGATAATATTAAAAGACAAAAACAAGTTTTAAGTGTAAGAGAAGAAGAATTTTCTACAGCTACAGAAGAACAAAAGGTATTAAATGAACAATTATCTAATCTTCAAAGAGAACTTGATATATTAGTTGAGAAAAATATTCTAATTAATTCAAATGGAAAAAATATAGAAGAGCAAATTCGTACAGGTCACAACTTCAAGAGTAACCTGGAAAACCGTAAGAAGTTCTTAGAAGATCAAATCAACAATTTAAGCTTTTATAATATTGGAGTAAAAGAGATTCTTGCGAATAAGGATGTGCTAGCGGGTGTTCATAATAGTGTAGCAAATATTGTAGAATTTGATAACGAATATGCTGTTGCAATTGATATTGCTTTAGGGCAAGCACAACAAAATATTATCGTAGAAAATGAGAATGTTGCTAAACAATGTATTAATCATTTAAAGAAAGCTAATAAAGGTAGAGTTACATTCTTACCGTTAAATAATATTAAAGCAAAAGCAATAGCGAGTGATGTTTATAGGACAGTAGTAAATGAAGAAGGATTTATCAATATTGCTGAGAATTTAATAACTGTTGATAGTGAGTATAAAAATATAATATCTCACCTATTAGGGCTTGTTCTTATTGTTGATAATATGGATAATGCCAATAGAATAGCTCGTAAGATTAATTTTAGAAACAGAATTATTACCCTTGATGGGCAAATTATTAACAGTGGTGGGTCTATCACAGGTGGTGCTATTAATAAAAATAATAACTCTTCTATTAAACATAAGGCTGAATTAGATGAACTTTCACAAAATCTTATTAAAATCAATGATAAGATTGAGAAATTAGATAGTGAGAAACATCAATTAGAAAATCAGCAACAAGAAGTAATAAATGAAATTGGAAGTTTAAAATCAACAAAAGAAGAAGCGATTTTAAAACTTAAGCAATTAGAATTAAGTATAAATCATAAAAATTCTGAGATTGCTGATATTAAAGCAAATATAGAATTTAATGAAAGAAAATTATTAGAATTTAAAGACAATGAGGATAATTCAAGTAATATTATCGAATTAACTCAAAGTCTCGAGAAGATTAGAATCGAGCTACAAAAACTTGATGAGAAGATTAAAGAGGAAAGTAGTAAGAAACAAAATGCTCAAAGTGCTGAGGAATTATTCTTAGAGAAAATTGCTGAGCTTAAGATAGAAAAATCAAAATTGGAAGAGACTGCTAAGCATGGTTTAGAGTTAATAGAATCTCTATTAGCAGATATATCAGATGTGAACGAACAGTTGACAAGATTAGAAATGTCTAAAGATGCTGAGTCATTAAGTGAAGAAGATGAACTTAAGATATTAGAAAATAATTCTAAGATTATTGCTGAGTGTAGTGAACGTTTAACAATGCTTAAGACGTTATTATCAGATCTTGATATGGAAAAAACAGGATTGTTTAAACGTGAAAAAGAAATTACGGTAGCTCAACAAAGAAATAACGAAAGTCTACGTCAAAAAACTTCAGAATTTGAAAAATTAACTGTAGAACAGACGAAGATAGAAGTTAAAATTGATGAATATCTAGAAAACCTTGTTACTAATTATAATGTAACGTATGAGAGTGTATCAAATAGATTAACTGCCGATATTATAGATGAGGTACCTTCATATAAACACGATGTAGCAAGACTTCGTAAAGAGATAGTAGAGTTAGGTAATATTAACCTAAATGCTATAGCAGAGTTCGAAGAGGTTAAAGAACGTTACGACTTTTATAATGAGCAAATTACCGATCTTGTAGAAGCGAAAGAAAAACTAGAAGAGACTATTGCAGAGATTGATAAAGAAGTAAAAGAACGCTTTTTAACAACATTTGTTAAAGTAGCAGAGAACTTCAATAAAATATTTAAAGAATTGTTCAAAGGTGGTTATGCAGATATGACTTTAGAATCACCAAATGACATATTAAATACTGGAATAGTAATCGAAGCTTCACCTCCTGGTAAAAAACTTCAAAACCTTTCATTATTATCAGGTGGGGAGAAATCTTTAACTGCGATAAGTTTACTATTTGCGATATTACAGGTTAAAAATCCTCCGTTTGTAGTACTTGATGAGGTAGAAGCGGCGCTAGATGAAGAGAATGTTAATAGATTTGCTAAATTCTTAAAAGTTTATTCAGAGAATAATCAGTTCTTAGTTATCACACATAGACGAGGAACTATGGAAGCTATGGATACTTTATACGGAGTAACAATGCAAGAAAAAGGTATTAGTTATATCTTAGAATTAGAGTTAAAAGATGTTATCGAGAACTTTCAAGAGGTAGTAGAGTAGATGGATCAAAGGATATTAGAAATGTATAAATTTCACGAGAATATGCCATATATCTCTCCTGAACGAAATATTGACGAGTGGTTATTGGATGCAAAGCCAGTTCCAAAAGGAAATATGGTAACTTTGAAAGATAATCTGCTTGCTGGTGATATAATATTACTATGGAGAATTAGCTTTGGGACATTTACTACGAAAACATGATTCCCTAAATACTTCGAATATACGTATGGTATAAATGCTCCTGAGAACTTGAAAAAATTAGAAGATGAAGGGTATGTTGAAATCGAGAGTGCATTTTCTTCATTAGATCATATTAACTCTACAGCTAAGAAAAATATTCTTAAACAAAAAGGAGTCAAAGGACTATCTAAGTTAAAAGAAGCTGATTTAGATAAAACACTTGAAGAAAATTTTAGTGAGGAAGAGTTGGCTAAACTTTTCTCTATAAGAGGTTATAAATTAACTCAAAAAGGGGAAAAAGCTTTACTTGATAATCAAGATGTTATAGACAGACATCCAAAGAAAAATATATAAAAATAAGGACACAGTACAATTTTGAACTGTGTCCTTCAAATGTATATACTATTAATTATTTGAATATGATAAATTCTTAATAAATCCATACCATACATAAATTACAATAATTATCGCCAGTAATTCACTTAGATGAATTAAAATATTCAAAACAGAAAATTCAGCTATTTGATAATAAATTCCAGTTTTTTGAAATGCTATCGCGCAAATTACTAATGGGAAAGTAAAAGCAGAAAAGCTAGGATAGAATTTTCTTTTTAGTAAATAAGGTAATTGAATTAAAACAAAAATAAATAATAATACTGTAAGTGGTATTAATACTGCTAAAATTATGTTGCTTTTTTGTGTAACTCCTATCATATAACTAGCCAGTAATAATCCACCAGGTGCAGAAAATACTGTTATAGTGGGATAATCCCCATCTTTATAATGTTTATATTTATAAACTCTATAAAGAACGAAAGGTAATAATACTAAATAGTTAATATAAGAAAAATAGAAGTAAATTAATCCTAGTGTTTCTAAGTTGTAATTTATTGCTGTTACAGTTACAACGGCTGGTCCAACGAAGGTGATGAACCAAGTTGGATAAATATTTTTGATATGTTTTTCTTTCAAACCAAAATTATAAATTGCATAACAAACAACAAATAAATCTAGAAGAATTCCAATTATCCAAAAGGGAACACTGTAAGCACCGATAAATTTTTTCGAAAATGAACTTAAAAGCATAATACTCATCGGATAAGTTGCAAGAACCGTTGCAATTACAGGATTTTCCATTTCTTTTTTTAATTTGTCAAATCCTAGTGCAAATTTAATAGTTAAAAGTACAATTATTATAAAAGATAAAAGACTAAATAATAATTGTAATTTAGGACTGTATGGTTGTAATAGATTTCCTAACGCTACTGAACCAAGTGCTAAACCAGCAATAGGCGTAGGTAAATTTTTAATAATATTCATAAATAACTCCTAATATTTATTCTACTTTTATTGTATACAATTTCATGTAATAATTCAATAATTTTTCTATTGATATTTCATACAAAATGATTTATAATGAGAAACAAGTGTTACCTATTGATGGAGGTTTTAATATGGCACCAAAATTTAAATTTACAAAAGAAGAAGTTTTAGCTGTAACTATAGACTTTATAAGAGAAAATGGAATAGAAGCATTAACTGCAAGAGAGTTGGCTAAAAAATTGGAGTCATCTACTAAAGTAATATTTAGTTTGTTTTCTAATATGAAAAATTTAGAAGATGAAGCAAAGATTGCTGCTGAAAATATTTTTTCAGAAAAAGTTAATTTAGCATTAAAAGATGATAGTCCATTTAAACGATTAGGAGTAGAGTATATATTATTTTCAAAAAATGAACCTAAATTATTTCAATGGTTATTTATGAAAAAAGGAATAGAAGTAGAAAGTTTTAAAGATTTTCTTCCAATGCGAGACTACGAATATAAATCAGTAATTCAGTCTATAGATGAAGAGTATAAAATTTCAATAGAAAATGCAAAAAAACTTTACGAGCACTTATTTATATATAGTCATGGTATTGCAACATTAACAGTTACGGGAATACATAATTTTACAGCAACTGAAATTATTGAATATATGACTGAAGTAACTAAAAGTTTAATAATACAATATTTAAAGGAGATTGATTAAATGATTATAGCAAAGAATATTAAGAAACAATATAATGGTCAAGAAGTCTTAAGAGGAATAGATTTAAAAATTGATAAAAATGAATTTGTTGTTATACTTGGAGCTTCAGGTTCAGGAAAATCTACACTATTAAATATCTTATCTGGTTTAGAAAAGTCAGACTCTGGAGAAGTTGTATATGATAATGAGTCTATAAGTGGTTACTCAGAAAAACAATTAACAAAATTCCGTAAAGATAAAATAGGTTTTGTTTTCCAACAATATTATTTATTAAATAATTTAACGGTAGAACAAAATGTTAAAGTAGGAGCTAGTTTAGCAAATAATAAAGAGTATGTTGAGATTATAAGGGAATTAGGATTAGAAGATAAATTAAGTAAATATCCAAATGAGTTATCTGGTGGGGAGCAACAGCGTGTTTCAATTGCTAGAGCACTAGCTAAGAAGCCAGCGGTACTATTTTTAGATGAACCTACAGGAGCTTTAGATGAGGAAACAGGAAGAAAAATATTAGAGTACTTATTAAAACTAAAAACTAAATCTAACTTTACAATGATAATGGTAACTCATAATGAAAATATTGCTCAACTTGCAAATAAGATAATTCATGTAGGTAGTGGTAAAGTAACTTCGATTGAAGAAAACCATACACCTAAATCTGTAAGAGAGATAGGGTGGTAATTATATGATAGTTCAGTTAAAAGATTTAAGAAAAGCAATTGCAGTAGTGATAGTAAGTTACTGTGCGGTATTTATAACTACACTTTTTTCTAACTTATATTTAGATTTGAAAGGCCTAGATATTACGGGATTTAATATAATACAGAAGAAGTTTTATGATGCCCAGCTTATTGTTTCGAAGTTTGTAGTAATTATAACAGGAACAGTTTTATCAATAAGTGCGGCGGTAATGTTAATATTTTATATAAAACAATTTATTGATGATTCTAAACATAAAATTGGTATATTAAAAGCTCAAGGTTATAGTAATAACTTTATAGCATCTAAGTTTTCTGTTTTTGGACTTTTAGTATTTTTAGGTTCGTTATTAGGTTATGGAAGTTCACATTTGTTTATGCCGAAATTTTATGAAAGTAGAAATACGGATAATATATTATCTGAGCTTACAATGAACTTTCATCCCCAACTTTTATTAATAATGGTTATATTACCATCACTATCGTTTTTAGTAATATCAATTGTTTATGTACTGTTTAATTTAAATGTACCAACGATTAACTTACTTAAACAAATAAATTCAACAAATAAAAAATTTAGAAAAAGAAGATTTAGACAATATAAAAACTTTTTCAAAGAATTAAGAGCAACAGTATTATTTAGTAATAAAACCCTATTATTCTTTGTTATTTTTGCTACATTATCATTTTCTTCAATGATTCAAATGGCATTTGGTATGAGAGATTTTGTTGATGGAACAATAAGAATTATGATGATGATAATAGGTGTGATATTATCGTTATCTATATTATTAATTTCATTAGAAGTGATTGCTAGTAGTAATATAAAAAATATATCTATTTTAAATATTATGGGCTTTTCAAAAAGTGAATGTTCAAGAATAATATTATCAGGTTATAGAGTAGTAGCATACATAGGTTTTGCTATAGGAACAGTTTATCAGTATTTTTTAATAAGAGCATTACTAAAAGTTTTATCTAAAAAATTAGATAGCGAAACAACATATAACTTTGATTTAATTTCAGTAATTGGTAGTTTTATAGCATTTGTATTAATATATGAAATCTTTATTTTATACTATAGTAATAAGATAAAAGGTTTAAATGTTAAAAAAATTATGATGGAATAAAAATAACAACTCCTTGTATATTTATACAGGGAGTTGTTTTAGGAGTAGTTATTTAGCTAATCCTTCAGAAATTTTATCTAAGTTCCATTTCATCATGCTGTAGTAGCTATCTCCGTTTTGTCCTGGTTCAGCGATTGAATCAGTGAAGATTTTTTCGTAAATAGGAATGTTAGTATCTTTTGATACTGTTTGCATTGGACGTTCGTCAACACTACTTTCTACAAATAGAGAAGGTACTTTAGTTTTACGTAATTTTTCAACTAGAGTTTTGATTTGGTCTGGAGTTCCTTCTTCTTCAGTATTGATTTCCCAAATGTAAGCAGATGGTACGTTGTATGCTTTAGAGAAGTATTTGAAGCATCCTTCACTAGTTACTATAGTTTTTTTCTCTTTAGGAATGTTGTTGAATTTATCTTTAGCTTCTTTGTCTAATTTAGAAAGTTTTTCTAAGTAAGTTTTAAGATTTGCTTCGTAGAAATCTTTGTTTTTAGGATCTTTAGCTTCTAATTGTTTTGCAATGTTTTTAGCATAGATCATACCATTTTCAAGATTTAACCAAGCGTGTGGGTCTTCTTTACCTTTTTCGCTTTGACCTTCAAGGTAAATTACATCAACACCTTCACTAACTGCGTAGTAATCTTTGTTTTCTTCTTTTTTAGCATTTTGAACTAATTTTGTAAACCAAGCGTTACCACCAGTTTCTAAGTTAATACCGTTGTAGAAGATAAGATTAGCTTCAGATGTTTTTTTAACATCATCAGGAAGCGGTTCGTATTCGTGTGGATCTTGTCCAACAGGTACGATACTGTGTAAATCAATTTTATCACCAGCGATATTTTTAGTAATATCAGCGATGATAGAGTTAGTTGCTACTACTTTTAATTTAGTAGCATCATTAGACCCTGAATTTTGTTTAGCACTAGAACATGCGAAAAGTCCAACTGCTAAAGTAAAAATAAGGGCTAGAAAACTTAATTTTTTTAAACCTAATTTTTTCATATTATAGGCCTCCTTTATTATTTTTTTTTGTAAGACAGAGAATAAAATAGATTTACATAACTAATAATAATCATTATCAATTAAAACTTTTTTGATAACACCTTTAAATAAACTCACTTTGAAAGTATTTTTATATTTTAACAAGTTTATTTAAAGGGGTTATTATATTAAATTATTTTTATATAAAAACTAGTTTATTCTTTGTATATTATTACCTTAATTATTTTTTTTATGTTTAACAAAGCGTTGTTTTGGTGCAATGAAGAAACTTATTGCAAAAACAATAGCTGATGTTAATACGATGCTAGATCCTGCTGCTATATTGAATGAGTATCCTATAAATAATCCTAGAACTGAACAACATGCACCGATTGTAGATGATAAGAATATCATTGTTTTTAAACTATTAGCATATAAATATGCAGTAGCAGCAGGTGTAATTAGCATTGCTACAATTAGAATTGTACCAACACTTTGCATTGCTGTTACAGATACTAAAGTTAAAAGTATCATAAGTAAATAGTGATAGAAATTAACTTTCATTCCCATTGCTTTTGCTAATAATTCGTCAAATGAAGTTAGAAGTAATTCTTTGAAGAATAGTGTGATAACTAATAATACAAAAACTCCAACTCCAATAGTAATATACATATCTACATCTTGCACCGCCAGGATGTTCCCGAATAAGATATGGAATAAGTCTGTTGAACTTTTCGCAACACTGATTAAGATAACTCCTAATGCTAAGAATGAACTGAATGTAATACCTATAGCGGTATCACTTTTAATTATAGAATTACCTTTAATAAATGTTATGATAATTGATGCTAATAACCCGAATACGATTGCTCCTATGAAAAAATCTATTCCTAGAATAAATGATAGGGCTACTCCAGGAAGTACTGCGTGAGAGATAGCATCTCCCATAAGTGACATTCCTCTAAGAACTATAAAGCATCCTACAGCCCCTGCTACAATACCTATTACAATTGCAGTAATAAGAGCATTTTGTAAGAAATGGAAATTATAAAGTCCATCAATAAATTCTTTAATCATTTTCGCCACCTCCCATAAAGAATAGGTCGGTACCATAAGCATTTGTTAGATTTTCTCTAGTGAAAGTTTCTTTAGTATTACCATAAGCAATGATTTCTTTATTTAAAAGAAGAACATTGTCAAAATAAGAATGTACTTTTCTTAAGTCATGGTGCACTATTAATATCGTATGGCCCATATTTCGAAGATTTCGTAATGTCTCCATGATTATTTCTTCACTTACTGAGTCAATACCAACAAAGGGTTCGTCTAAAAATATATACTTTGCCTCTTGTACAAGACAACGAGCTATTAATACACGTTGGAATTGCCCCCCTGATAGTTCACTGATTTGACGGTTAGAGAATTTTTCTAAACCAACTAATTTTAAAGCATCATCAACTTTTTGCCAATCAGATTTTTTTAATTTTTTAAGAATACCAATTTTTGAATATAAACCAAGAGAAACACATTCTCTTACCTTTATTGGAAAATTATAATCTATATTTATTTTTTGTTCTACATAGGCAACATTATCAAGATTATCCTTTGCAATCTTATCATCAATTTTTGAAATACCAGTAGAAGGTATTATATTCAAAACGGCTTTTATTAAGGTAGATTTACCAGCACCGTTAGGCCCTATTATACCTGTAATACCAGGCCCTTTAATTTCTAAATTAATATTAGAAAGGGCAGGAGTTTGGTTATAGGTAACATTTAAATTTTCTATTTTAATCATACTTGTCCCTCCTTTATTTTATTTTCTCTACACATTAAAGTTTACCTTAGGAAAGAAAATAAGTCAAGACAATTTTGTTGTATTGAGAAAAAAATATGTACTTTATGAAAAAAACAGTGGAAATTAATTGTAATTTCAGAAAATGAAAATAAAAAAACCTACCTTACAAAAAATATTGTAAGGTAGAAATAAGGGAGTAAATATGAAAAGTCTTTATTATAAGCTAGGGAGACTTATAATAAAAGAACATATTGAAGTAATATAACAATTACTTCATTTATAAGTATAACAGAAGTATATACAAAAAACAAGAGGAAAATATAATTTTCTTTAAAATAATTCAGTTATATTTTGGTAAAATATTAATAAAACTCGATTTATATAAAAAGATTAAAATTTTGATAATAGTTTATATTATTATTTATATATTAAATACAACTAATGCTATTATTATAGTAAAAAATAGTATTAAATATTTTACTGTAAAGATGTAAATATAATAGGCATTTGTAGGAGTTTTAATAACGCTAATTTGTCATTTAAGAAAAATCAATATAATATTAAGTTATTATTTTTCGCTTTAAAAACTAAAAATATAAAAAAATGTTTGAGATAATGTGTAGAAAAAAGGTGAGATATTTTAATATGTAAATTGATTTTATAGGTTTATTGGAATTACAGTTGTATCTTTTAAGAATACAAAATATAAAAAGAAGTTAGTTTTTAATCCTAACTTCTTTTTATGATTTATTTTACTTCAAATTTTTCACGAACGATTTTTGCAACTTGTTCGCAATATTTATCTGTTAGTTCATCGCTACTAGCTTCTACCATTACACGAATTAAATTTTCGGTACCAGAAGCTCGTAATAAGATACGTCCATTTCCTTCTAATTCTTTTTCTACTTTTTCACATTCAGCAAGAATTTCTGCATCTTCCATAGCAGATTTTTTATCCACTACTTTTATATTGACTAGTTTTTGTGGATAAATACTAACTTCATTGGCTAGTTCTTCTAATGATTTTCCAGAAGATTTAATTATATCAGCCAGTTTAACAGCTGTAAGAATACCATCACCAGTTGTCGCATAGTTCATAAGAATAATATGACCAGATTGTTCTCCTCCAAGTGAGTAGTCGTTATTTCTCATTTCTTCAACAACATATCTATCTCCTACGGCAGTTTTTACCGATTGTAATCCATTTTCTTCGATTGCTTTGTAGAATCCGATATTACTCATTACTGTTGATACTACCATGTTATCTTTCAGTTCACCTTGTTCTTTTAGGTGTTTTGCTAAGATGAACATTATTTTATCACCATCAACGATATTACCTTTTGAATCAACAGCAAGCACTCTATCACCATCACCATCGAATGCAAAACCTACATCTACATTATTTTCTTTAACAAAGTTTGCAATTGTATTGATTTTTGTTGAACCAACATTGTCGTTGATATTGATACCATTCGGGTTACATCCGATAGTTTCAATATCTGCTTCTAAATCACCGAAGATGAATGGAGCTACACCTGTCGTGGCTCCATTAGCGCAGTCAAGAGCAATTTTAATTCCTGATAAATCTCCAGAAATAGATTGTTTTATGTGTTGAACATATTTTTGTGTTAGCTCATTTCCACTATATAATTTTCCGATTTTTTCAAAACTAGCATTTTTTATTTCGTCTGAATTGTCGATTAGGTGTTCAATTTCTAATTCTTGATCGTCTGTAAGTTTGAATCCATCAGGTCCAAAAATTTTAATTCCATTGTCTTGGTATGGATTGTGAGAAGCAGAAATCATAATTCCGCTATCTGTTTCAATTGTTTTAGTAAGATATGCAATAGCTGGAGTAGGGATAGTTCCTACCGTCATAACATTAACACCAGTACTAGTTAGTCCTGCTGTTAAAGCTTGTTCAATCATGTCACATGAAATTCTAGTATCTCTACCTATTATTACTTTTGGATGTTCTTTTTTTTCAGTAAGTAATTTACCAAGAGCTTTACCTACTTTAAAACTTAAATCGGCAGTTAGTGATTCTCCTGCGATACCACGAATACCGTCTGTTCCAAAATATTTTCTCATAAAAAAATGACTCCTTGTATTATAATCTATATGAATATTACTATATAAAGTAAAATAAGTCAAGGTCTAGGGTTGTTTTAAGCGTTTTATTAAGTAATTAATATCATGTAAAGCGTTATTTAAAAGAGAAATTAAGAATATTAAAAAACAACTCGAAAATTGATTGTAAAAAATCTTATTCTCGAGTTATTCTTTCAGGTTTTATGACATATAGAGTTTTTGAATTTATGAATCAATATGTATATTAGTAATTGATATTACTATTATTTATTTAATTTTTCAATATCTTCTAGAACTTTTTTAGCTTCATCTTTCTCGTTCTTAGAATAAACATGCTTATTATATATTATTGCACTTATAGAAATCATATGAGCTGAAACTGGAGCGGCTAAGAATAAGAATCCAATTGCTAAAAAGAATTTAAACTCAAGGACGTGTAAATATCTATAGAAATAAACAAATCCAGCAATAAGTACTAATTCAACAGCAAATGAACCAGTAACACCAGCGGCGTGAATTTTAGTTAGTTCATCAGGTAACCTAATGAATCCAATCACAGTTGCTAACATAGCTATAATAGAAACTAAAATTAGAAGTATAATAACAATATCTAAAATATTATTTAGTATCATCACTGAAAACCTCCTTTTTAGCTAAGAATCTAGCAGTAACTACAGTACCAACTAAACAGATAATAGCTATTATAAGTATAAGTGAAATATATGAAAAAGTTTTATAGTACATACTTACTAAAACTATTAAGCACATAAGAGGCATAGCAAGAAGGTCGCTTGCTATTAATTTATCAAAGATACTAGGCTTTTTAACGATATAAATTAGTAGGAAAAATATCATAGCAATACTAGCGAAAATCCCCAATAAAATAGAATACTCTACAATTTTATCCATCTAAATCAACCTCCAATATTGCTTTTTCAAAGCTATTTTTTATACCTTCAATTTCACCAGGAATATTATCAGTATCTAAACAGTGAATATGTAAGACCTTATTATCATGACTAATATTCACCGTAAGAGTACCAGGTGTTAAAGTAATCATGTTGGCTAAAAGGGTAATTTGCCAAGCTTTTTTTACTTCAAGAGGATATTCAAAAATGACAGGATTAACATCAAGATCTTTTTTGAACATTAATTTTAAAACATTCACATCTGCTTTTAGCAATTCAACTAAAAACATTAAGATTAATTTTATCCATTTGTATACATAAATGTAGTATAGTTGTTCTCCTAAAATATTTTTAACAAATGTTTTTCTGAAGATGAATAATAATACCATCCCCCAGAAAAATCCAACTGCAAAATATTCAGAATTATAACTTCCTGAAAAGAACATCCATATTACACCAACTAATATGTTAATTAAAAATTGTAGTGCCATAATTATGCTCCTTTCTTAAGTACTAAATCGATATAATGATGAGGATTAAGTACCATTTGTATACCTTTATCGAAGAATCCATCTAATAGGTTAGTGCTAACTCCAATAATTAATGCAATTGCTATGATAGCGATAAGAGGGATTTGTACACCTTTAGGAAGAGGTTTTAAAATTAAACTCTTATTTATATTATCGTAAAAGACATTTAAGAAAACTTTAATTAATGAGTAAAACACAACTAATCCAGATAAAGCAACAAGTATTGCAATAAATGTATTGTTGTTTGCTACTAATCCTTTAATTATTAAAGCTTTACCATAAAATCCGCTAAATGGTGGTACTCCTGCTAATGATAAGACAACAATAAAGTATGTCCATCCTAGAAGAGGATATTTGTTAATTAATCCACATTTTTGAATATATTTAACACCGCTAACGTAAATTATTAAGCCTACGATTATGAATAAAGCAGCTTTAAGCAGTATGTCGTTAACAGCGTAGAATAAAGCACCTTTAACACCAAATGTATTTAATGTAGCTGTTCCACAAACCATTACTCCTAGAGAAATTACAATGTTAAATACTACTATTTGTTTTAAATCTTTTTGGTAAATTGCCCCAATACATCCGGCTATTATAGATATAGCACCTAAAATTAATAAGTATGATTTAATGAAGTTTGACTCGTAGTAGAATAGTCCATAAGTTCTAATAATCGAGTATAGTCCAACTTTTGTTAATAGCGCCCCAAAGATAATTGAGACAGCAATTGGAGGTGCTACATACGATTTATTCATCCAAGTGAATAGTGGGAATAATGCTCCTTTCATACAGAACACGAATATCATTACTGCGCCGACAAGGTATAATCCTCTGCGATCTGACATAGAAGAAATTGTTTGTGATATGTATGCCATATTCAAACTACCAACAATTGTGTAAAGATAACCGATACTAATAACAAATAAACTACCAGCAAAAACGTTCATTAGTACATAACTAATAGAAGATTTAAGTTGTTCTTTATTTATACCTACTAACAATAGTAAGTAAGAAGACATAAGTAAGATTTCGTAGAAAACAAAAAGGTTAAAAATATCTCCTGTAGTGAATGCTCCGTTAATACCTACCATTATTAATAAGAAACCTGGATAGAAGAAGCTAAGTTCACGTATTTTATCTATTGTTTTAAATGAGTATAATAGAGTTGCTAAAAATACTAATGATGAAGTTGTAACTAAAACACTGTTTAGTCCATCTAAAGTCAATGTAATACCGAAAGGACTAGCCCAGTTACCCATTTCTAATATTAGTATTTTATGTTTATCTACAAGATAGATGTTGTAGATTGAAAATGCTAAGACTAACAGAGTAGCTAATGTTGTTAGTAAACGTTGCATGGCTATTCTTTTTCTAAATAATACTGTTATTGCAGCAAATAGAAGGGGTATAAATATTGGAATAACAGGTAAATTACTATGCATTATTTCTCTCCTCCTTCATATTTTCAACGTCTTCAAGATCAATTACATTATCGCTTCCTTTTAGTTTGTAGTTAGCGATATAAATTGAAATTAATAAACAAGTTACTGCAAAACCAATAACGATAGCAGTAAGAATAAGTGCTGCTGGTATTGGGTCTATATAATTTTTTCCTAATTCTGAGATAATGGGGATATCACCATCATATAGACCACCTGCGATAAGAATAATTAGGTTAGCAGCATGTCCAAAAAGACCAACACCGATAATTATTCGCATCATACTCTTAGAAAGCATAAGGTAAACACCAAAACCAACAAGAATACCGCATAAGATAATCATATAAAATTCCATTATTTACCATCCTTTCCAAAAGCTAATATTACTGACATTAATACACCAACAACTACGAAGTAAACACCTAAGTCGAAAATCGCAGCTGTATGTAATTCCATCTCTCCCATAATTGGAACATGGATATGAGTGAAGTGATGTTTAAAGAAATTTTTTCCAACAACAACTCCACTAAAAGCTGTTCCGATAGAGAAAAGTAAGCCGATTGCTGTTACATAAACGTAATTTATTGGAAGTAGTTTAGTAACTTTGTCTATTCCATATGTGAACATAGATAAAGCAAGAGCCATTGTACAAAGGAGTCCACCTACGAAACCACCACCTGGAAGGAAGTGCCCACCGAAGTATAAACTAAGTGAAAGTAGAAATATACAACCTGAAATAATTGCAGATAATGATTTTAAAATTACATCATTAGTTTTCATCTTTTGGTCCTCCTCTTTTAATAATTTTGAACATAGCATAAATTATTAGAGCTACCATCGTCATAACTGTTATTTCAAACAAGGTATCAAATCCCCTGAAATCAACGATAATAACATTTACTATGTTTCCTCCACCAGATGCTACAACGTTATCGAAATAAAATTGGCTGATTTCTGATGGATTTTTGTATGCATAAGATACAAGTCCTACAATTATAAAACTAACACCAGTCAGTGTTGCAATAATTGCGTTTGTAAGTTTGAAACTATTTTTTTCTACTTGTCTTGTTTTATCAGTTAATAGAATGAAAGCTATTAAGAAGATAATTGTAGAAATTGATTCGATGACGAATTGTGTCATTGCTAAATCAGGTGCTCTGAAAGTTACATATAAACCAGTCATCATAAATCCAACACCAGATGAAAGGATTATAAGTACTAATCTATTGTAAACTCTTGTTAGAGCAACACAACAAAGGACAATACATAGTCCAATGAATATATTCATATAATGAATAGTAGAGAAGTTATTTATTATCATAGGTCTACCAATTGCAAAATAACCACTGATAATGGTAGCTGATAGGCCACAGAATATATAACTCATATTTCTTCTTAGTTGATTAGTGATGAATGCATCGTGAAGTCTACCACTAACTTTATGTAATAATATACCTAAATTATTATATGCACCGTGAATAGAAATAATGCTAGGATTCATTGAATAAATACTATTTCCACTAGCAAAAACTTTATAAATTACAAAGCTTGCGATTATAACAAAAATAGAAGTAAGAAGCTCAGATGATATGAAACTATCATGATGAACATGAGTTATTACCTCATTATTTGTTGTTTTTACAGCAAGAGCAGCTTGTTGAGCTGGAATTACAATGTAATCTTTAATAAACGTGTTAATAATAACGAAGATTACAAGTATTATTGGAGAAATAAACATTCCATTTTTTGGTAAATGAAGTTTTTTGTCTCCAAGTACTTTACTATCGAAAGTACCTAGGAATGGTTTGAAAGCTAATATTAATGAATATACTGCTGTTCCTAGAGCACTGATTACAACAGCTATAACAATTATCATGTATAACATACTAGAATTTAATAAACCATATACAGCTGTTAAGAAATATTCTTTTGAGTAGAATCCACTTAATGGTGGAATTCCTGCCATAGAGAATCCAGCTATTATACTTAATATAAATCCAAGAGGCATATACATTCTTACTCCTCTTAGTTGTTTAATATCTCTAGTATGGAATGAGTGATCTATTATACCAGTTATCATAAACAAGCTAGCTTTAAATGCTGCGTGATTAATAATATGGAAACATACAGCATAAAATGCAAAAGTATAAATATAATGATTATCATTATATAGACCTAAGTTTGCAACACCAATCATAAGTGTCATCATACCAAGCTGACTGATTGTTGAATATGCTAAAATCCCTTTTAGATCTTTTAAAAAAATTGCAGATATTGATCCTAATAACATAGTAATAGTACCAAAAACAATTAAGACATTTCCGAAAGCTGGTGTGAATGAGAATACAATTCCAATTCTAAGTAATAAATAAATACCGGCTTTAACCATTGTCGCAGAGTGAAGATAACTACTAATTGGAGTTGGAGCAGCCATTGCATCAGGTAACCAAATATGAAATGGAAATTGAGCTGATTTAGTGAATGCACCAAATAAAATAAGAATCATAGCGATAATATATTTACTGTTGTAACCATGATTATTAGTGAAGTCAATTATTTCACTAACGTTAAAACTACCAGTGATACTATTTAGAATGAAGATACCTGCTAGCATTAATACACCACCAAAAACAGTAATTATTAATGATTTTAAAGCACCTTTTCTTGAAGCATCATTTTCATGCCAATAACTAATAAGTAGGAAAGAAGATACAGAAGTCAACTCCCAAAACATGTACATACTAAGCATATTATCAGATAATACTACTCCTAGCATTGCTGACATGAATATTAATAGAAATATATAAAATTTATGTAGTTTTTCATCTGAAATACTCATATAGTAACATGAATATAAGATTACTAAGGTACCAATTCCTGTAATTAGTAATGAGAAAAGAAGTGATAAACCGTCAAGATTAAGGTTAATATCAAGTCCTGCATTAGAAACAAATGCCAATTTTTTATATATTGTCCCACCTGAATAGATATATTTTATATTTGATACAAAATATCCAAACAGAATTAATGGTACAATTATAACAAATTTTCCAGTATGAATATTTTTGAAGTTTTTTCTTAAGAAAGGTATGAAAAACATCGCAATTACTGGGAAAAAGACAGCTAATTGTAACATAAAAAAACCTCTTTCTAATTTATTTTTTATAACATTAATTATATAACAAAATTGATTAAATTACTATTAATATCCAATTTTTATCTAATTATTTTTCAATAAATATTGTTGTATATTACAAAATACCATTAATAATTCTTTAATAAGCTGTAAAAATATGTGTTAATTTTTTTTGAAAAGAATAAATATTGTTGTATTTTAAGTAAAGTTTATATTTATATATATTTACTATATATTATGAAATTATTGTTGAAAACATCATGTAAGAGTTATTGTTTTCAGAATATTCGTTGGAAAATATAGATAATTATTTTTCTAATATAACTTGTTTAAGATAAGAAAAAAAGGTATAATAAAGTTATTAATATATTTACAGGGGGACTAACTGATGTCACATAAACAAACACCACATATTAAACCAAATGGAGTAGAAATCGCTGAAACGATTCTTTTACCGGGAGATCCTTTAAGAGCGAAATTTATTGCTGAAACTTTCTTAGAAGATGCCGTTTGTTTTAATGAAGTGCGTGGTATGCTAGGATATACTGGAACATACAAAGGTAAAAAGATTTCTGTAATGGGAACTGGTATGGGACCAGCTAGTATCGGTATTTATTCTTATGAATTAATTCATACATTTGGAGTGAAAAACTTAATTAGAATTGGAACTTGTGGAGCATTACAACCAGAAGTAAAATTATACGATGTAATCTTAGGTATGGGGTCTTCTACAAATTCAAATTACATGCACCAATACAATATCCCAGGAAACTATAGCTTAACAGCTTCATTTGATCTATTATTAAAAGCATACAATAAAGCTCAAGAAATGGGACAACAAGTACACGTTGGGAATATTTTATGTAGTGAGATTTTCTATAATGCTGATGAAAAAGCTATGGAAAACTGGATTAAAATGGGAGTTTTAGCTGTTGAAATGGAAAGTACTGCATTATACGCTAACGCAACCGCAGCAGGAGTTAATGCTTTAACAATCTTAACAGTAAGTGACTCTTTAGTAACAGGAGAAGAAACTACTCCTGAAGAAAGACAAACAGCGTTTACTAAAATGATGGAAATTGCTTTAGGTCTAGCATAAAATTTAAATTTAAGAGATAATTTAGAGGTAATATTATATGAGTAACTATCAAGAATTATATGAAAAATGGTTAAACAGTTCAGCTTTAACTGAAGAAGAAAAACTTCAATTAAAAAATGTAGCTGATGATGAAGTAGAAAAAGAAGATAGATTTTATAAAGAATTAGAATTCGGAACTGCGGGATTACGTGGTAAAGTAGGTATGGGTTCAAATAGAATGAATAGATTCATTATCGCTCGTGCTACAAAAGCGTTAGCGCAAACTATTATCGACAATGGATTACAAGAAAAAGGTATTGCTATTGCACACGATCCACGTCTTTTCTCAAAAGAATTTGCTAAACTAGCAGCATTAGTAATGGCTAGTAACGGAGTTAAAGCATACCTATTCGAAGATTTGCGTCCAACTCCAGAATTATCATTTGCAGTTCGTTACTTAGGAACAGCTAGTGGTATTAACATTACAGCAAGTCACAATCCTAAAGAATATAATGGATATAAAGTATACTGGCAAGAAGGGTCTCAAATTAAATCTGATATAAGTGATAAAGTTTTAGAATACATTAACTCAATGGATATCTTTGATAACTATGTTACTTTAACAGAAGAAGAAGCTCAAGAAAAAGGATTATTAGTTTACATTGGTCAAGAAATTGATGAAGAATTCTATAGAGAATCTTTAAACTGTGCAATTAATGATGAAAATATCGACAAAAATATTTCTGTAGTTTATACACCATTAAATGGTGCAGGATACAAAGCTGTAACAACAGTTCTTGCACGCCGTGGATTTGAAAATGTTCATGTTGTCGAAGAGCAAAAAGATCCAGATGGAACTTTCCCAACAATTGAATATCCAAACCCAGAGGACACTGCAGCATTTGAATATGGTGAAAGACTAGCTAAAGAAGTTAACGCTGATGTAATTATAGCAACTGACCCCGACTGTGATCGTCTTGCTGTAGAAGTAATTCACAATGGTGAAGTAGTTTCTCTAAATGGTAACCAAGCTGGAGCGGTATTAGTTCAATATGTTATTGAAAATCTTGCTAAACAAAACAAACTTCCAGAAAACCCAGTATTAGTTAAATCTATCGTAACTTCAAAAATGGTAGAACCACTGTGTAAAGAATACGGAGTAGAAGTAATTGACGTTCTAACTGGTTTCAAAAACATCTGTGCATTACCAAATGAATGGGATATTACAGGTGAGAAAAACTATGTGATGGGATATGAAGAAAGTATCGGATACAACGTTGGTACATTCTTACGTGATAAAGATGGTGTTACTATCGCTATGTTATTAGTAGAAGCAGCAGCATTCTACAAAACACAAGGTAAAACATTAGTAGATGTGCTGGATGGATTCTATGAAAAATATGGTTATTACCTAGATAAAACTATCTCAATCGTTTTAGAAGGAGCGGCAGGTGCTCAAAGAATTAAACGTATGATGGAAAAATATCGTGAAATCTTTGCTCGTGAAATTGCTGGAAGTGAAGTAGTAGCTATTACTGACTACTTAGTGCAAAAAGAAAAAACTGTAGCAACTGGTGAAGAAAAAGATATTGAAATCGAAAAAACAGATGCTGTTAAATTCAGTTATTCAGATGAATCTTGGTATACTTTACGTCCAAGTGGAACTGAGCCAAAAGTAAAACTTTACATCTACGTTAAAGATGCAGATAAGAAAGTTGCTGAAGAAAAATTAGTTAAATTTGAAGAAAAAGTATTAGAATTACTTTACTCAATCGATTAATAAATTAGTGAAAAAAGGAAGTGAGAAAAAATCTCGCTTCCTTTTTTGCTATTTATTATAATATTTTAGATATTCTTTACAGAATTGTCTAGCTGATAATTTTCCGCTTTGTCTATCTGCGTATGAAGAGCTAACAAATTTTGAAATTTCGTCAGTATATTCTACTTTTGGTAAAGGTTTCTCAAGGACAGTGTCTCTATTAATAGCGAATGTTGAGAAACAGATTCCAACTAGACGAGTATGTCTAGTTTCATGATTAAATGCACTTAGTTCTGCAAAAATCTCCACACTTCTAGTACCAACTCTAGAAATATAACTATTGATAATTAATGCTTCGTGTCTATGTACAACATCTAAAAATTGATATGTGTCAATACTTGCTGTAAAGAAGGGTAGGTGTGTATATCTACGTATTACTAAACCTTGTACATCGTCAAGCCAGTATAGAGTTTGTCCACCGAATAATGTGTCATGTCTGTTCATATGGTTAGGATATATAGTATGGAAGTTTTCAATCCTAGTATCTTTATAATTCATAACTTCTTGCATGAAAAAGTTCTCCTTAAAATTTAATTTTACTAATGTCTAATATAAAATTAGAATACATATGTAATTGTAACATAAAAAAACAATATTATTAAGAAGATTGTTTATAATATTAGAAAAAAGATACATATATATTTATATAAAAAATAGTGTAGTATAACCTTTACATTTTGTTAAAAAGTATATTATAATAAAATAAAATACAAATGAGGTGAAGAATAATGAAATATGAAACTATGTTAGAACGTTTTTTAGGATATGTTAATTTTAAATCTAGATCTAATGCGGCTAGTACAACAATCCCGTCTACTCCAGAGCAAAAAGATTTCTTACGTATGTTAAAAGGTCAACTAGAAGAACTAAATCTTAGCGATATAGTCCTAAATGAAGAAAATTGGTTCTTAACAGCGACATTACCAGCTAATACTGATAAGCCTTATGACAAAATAGGTTTTATTTCACATGTAGATACAGCTGATTTTAATGTAGAAGGAATAAATCCACAAGTTATTGAAAACTACGATGGAGAAGATATAGTTTTAAATAAAGAATTAAATATTGTAATGACTAAAGAAGAGTTTCCTAATTTAAGTAACTATAAAGGTCTTACATTAATTACTACAGATGGTACAACTTTACTAGGTGCTGATGATAAAGCAGGAATTACTGAAATAGTAGAAGCTATTAAATACCTAAGTGAACATCCTGAAATAGAACATGGAGATATTCGTATCGCATTCGGTCCAGATGAAGAAATTGGACGTGGTGCTGATCATTTTGATGCAAAAGGATTCGCTACGGATTATGCTTATACTATGGATGGTGGAGTTCTAGGAGAGCTTCAATATGAAAGCTTTAATGCTGCGCAAATTACATATAAAATTACAGGAGTAAGTGTACATCCAGGTACTGCAAAAGGAAAAATGAAAAATGCTAATATGATTGCTGCTGAACTAGCTTCATTATTCCCAGAAAAAGAAGTTCCTGAGCATACAGAAGGGTATGAAGGATTCTACTTACTACACAATATGCAAGCGAGAATTGAAGAAGCGGAAATGGTTTATATTATTCGTGACCACGATAGAGAAAAATTCCTTGCACGTAAAAAATTCGCAGAAGAAGTTGCTACTAAGATTAATGAAAAATATGGCGATGTTGTTGAATATGAACTTTACGATCAATATTATAATATGGGTGATGTAATAAAAGAAGATAAACGTTGCGTTGATGTAGCTGAACAAGCTATCAAAAATGTTGGTGTAACACCATTAATTATTCCAATACGTGGAGGAACTGATGGTTCTAAAATTTCTTACATGGGTATTCCGACTCCTAATATTTTCGTTGGGGGAGAAAACTTCCATGGACAATATGAATTTAGTTGCTTAGAACATATGTCAAAAGCGGCTGATACAATAGTGGAGATTGCTAAATTAGCAAAAAAGTAGAAAAAATAACTCCATGGTGTCAAAGATAATTTATGAAATCATATAATATATACTATATCATAGTAGCATTAAGTTTATTATGAAGAAATTAGTTCGTGAATTAATTTGAAACTTAATAGTTGAGTAATTCAAAAGCGAGATTTATAACGAATCTTGCTTTTAATTTTTTTTACTTAAGGAGTGATGTCTTTTTTATATAAAAGTATTTTGAAATTTGAAAAAAATGATAAAAAAAAATGCATTAACTCGAGTTATATGGTACAATAGTAATGTATATTAACTAAAAAATTGAAATGAAAGAGAGGATGGTTGTAAGATGACTAAAAAAACATTTTATGTTACAACTCCTATTTATTACCCAAGTGGTAACTTACACATAGGACATGCGTACACAACGGTTGCTTGTGATGCATTAACTAGATATAAAAAATTAAGTGGATATGATACATACTTTTTAACAGGTACAGATGAACACGGTCAAAAAATCCAACAAAAGGCTCAAGAAAAAGGTATTTCAGAACAAGCTTATGTTGATGAAATGATTAAAGATATTAAAAAATTATGGGAAGCAATGGATATCAACTATAGTAAGTTTATTCGTACTACAGATGATTATCATGAGAGAGCTGTTTCTGAAATTTTTGATAGATTAGTTGAAAAAGGTGATATTTACCTTGGAGAATATAAAGGTTGGTATTCAATTAGTGATGAAGAATATTTCACAGAAACACAACTTCAAGAAGTATTCAGAGATGAAGAGGGGAATATGATTGGTGGTATCGCACCAAGTGGAAATGAAGTTAAATTAGTAAGTGAAGAATGTTATTTCTTCAAAATGAGTAAATATGCTGACAGATTAGTGAAATACTATGATGAGCATCCTGAATTCATTTTACCTGAAAGCAGAAAAAATGAAATGCTTAACAACTTTATTAAGCCAGGATTGGAAGATTTAGCAGTTACTCGTACAACTTTCGATTGGGGAGTAAAAGTAAAATCTAATCCAAAACATGTTGTATATGTTTGGATTGACGCTTTAGTTAACTACATTACAGCTTTAGGATATGCGACTGGAGATAGTGAAGAATTATTTAATAAATATTGGCCTGCAGATGTGCAAGTTGTTGGGAAAGAAATCGTACGTTTCCACGTGATTTATTGGCCAATACTTCTAATGGCATTAGATTTACCTCTACCTAAGAAAATTTTTGCTCATGGTTGGTTATTAATGAAAGATGGTAAAATGAGTAAATCTAAAGGTAATGTAGTTGATCCATATATGTTGATAGAACGTTATGGTTTAGATTCAGCTCGTTACTATTTATTACGTGAGGTTCCATTTGGACAAGATGGTATCTTCACTCCTGAAAGTTTTATTGATAGAATCAACTCAGATTTATCAAATGATTTAGGAAACTTATTAAATAGAACTATTTCAATGATTAACAAATACTGTGGTGGAATTATTCCAAAATTTGTGGAACCAACTACAGAATTTGATAAAGAATTAATAGCTTTATCAAAAGAAGTTATTGCAGAATATGAAGAATATATGGAGAATATGCAGTTCTCTAAAGCATTAGAATCAGTATGGAAATTTATTTCTAGAACTAATAAATATATCGATCAAACTACACCATGGATTCTAGCGAAAGATGAAGCTAATCAACCTGAATTAGATAAGGTAATGAACTATTTAGCAGAAAGTCTTCGTATTGCTACAATTTTAATAGCGCCAGCTTTAACAAAAGCTCCTGTTGAAATTGCTAAACAATTAGGTGTTAAAGAAGAATTATTAGTATTTGAATCAGCTAAAACATTTGGAGTATTTGATGGAACGGTTAAAGTTGTAGAAAAACCAACTCCAATTTTCCCAAGATTTGATAAAGAAGTAGAGGTAGAGTATATTAAAAATCAAATGTCTCCTAAGGCTTTAGAAAACTTAGAAACTGAATCAAAAGAAGAACAGGATGATACTTATGTAGAACTTGCTGAAGAAATTACAATCGATAAATTCTTTGAGACTTCATTAAGAGTTGCAGAAGTATTAGAATGTGAAAAAGTTAAGAAAAGTTCTAAACTATTAAAATTCAAATTAGACTTAGGTAATCACCAAAGACAAATAGTTTCTGGTATTGCTAAATATTATGATCCAGCAGAATTAGTTGGTAAAAAAGTAGCTGTAGTAGCTAATTTAAAACCTGTTAAATTATGTGGTGAATTAAGTGAAGGTATGATACTATCAGCTGAAAAAGATGGTATTTTACGAGTAGTAGAAATTAATTCTGAAATCCCTAACGGGGCAGAAATTAGATAATAAAAAAAGAGAATATAGCTAAATGCTATGTTCTCTTTTTTTATGAGAAAATCCACCTTGGTTAATCAAGGTGGATTAGTTTATTATCTAGTTGTTCTTTTTTGAGTGTTTTGATTTTGGGTATTTTGAGAATTAGTAGTATTTTTATTATCATTATTCTTTTGTTTAGGTGCTTCTCTGTTTGTTTCAGTTACACGAACTGGATTAACAGGTACAAAAGATCCATCAGCTACATGATATATTAATCTATTATTTTTAGAAATACCAATACCAGTAATATTTAATTGGGCTCCATTACCATAAGTTGATCTGACGCTGCTTAGAGACTCGTCTGAATAAATATTTTGTGTAGTCAAGAATTTAATTGCTACTGGACGAGAGATAAAGTTTTCAAGTTGATCATTTTTCTTATCTACAGAAACAAATTTTTCATTTGCTGTAATATATTGCCCTTGTAAGTTACCTGATGAAATATGATACATGATGTATCCAGCTGGAGAGACTATTTTATCTACTGTTAGTTTTGTTCCAGGTTCAATTACATCTCCAGGTTCAGACCAACTAGCTGATTTAAATGCATGAATTTTTTTATTAACTGTAACTTCACGGTCTACGTCGAATGAGTAAGATGAGAATGTTCCAGCTAATTTTGCAGTTATTTCTTCATCTTGCGCTTCTGAATCTATACGAACGGCGTTGGCTTGTTCTTGCGCTTTAAGAATTTTTTCTTTTTCCTCAGCTTCTTTTTGTTTTTTCAATTCGTCTGTAGTATCGACGGCACTATTGTTAGTTTCACCGAATCCTACATAGTGCTCTTTTGCAGAAGAAATGAATTTCAGAGTAACTAAGAAACAAATTGATAATAATAATGCTAAAATTATTGAAGTTGCGATTCTAACCTTAATATTTTTGGATACTTTTTGTATTTTATCATAATTCTCAACTTTATTTCTTAAAATAGATTTAGAAATGAAAGCTTTAATACTTAGAAGAGATACCACGAATATATTTTTAGATTTATTGTCAATATATTTAACTTTAAATGCTGTTTCATCTTCATTAACAACTTCTTTTTTGATACTGTGAATTTCCTTTTTAAGACCATCTAGTTTATATTCAATATCAAGATTTTTTTGAATTTTTTCTATGGCTTTTTTTTCAGTTGTAATATCTTTTAACACAACTTGTCTTTGAGAATTTAAAACACTAAGTCTTTTTTCTTCTAGCATTATTTTCTCTTTATCAGTTTTTCTATTTTTTAGAGTAGAGATAGTAAGTTTCTTTTCTTCTATTTTATCTTCTAGAGAAATTAATGAAGTTTGTAATGATAGAAGAGTGTTTTCGTGTTCTCTCATCTCATTTTCTTTTTGTAATAGCTCTAATTTTTTCTTATCTTCTGATAACTTAAATTCTTTTTCTTTTCGTCTAAATTCTCTTTTTCTTTTTTCTTCTTGTTCTTTTTCGATACGTTCTTTTTCAAGGCGCTCTTTTTCTCTTTGTTCAGCTTTTTCTTTTTCTATACGTTGACGCTCTAATTCTTTTTCGCGAGCGATACGTTCTTTTTCAAGACGCTCTTTTTCTCTTTGTTCAGCTTTTTCTTTTTCTATACGTTGACGCTCTAATTCTTTTTCACGAGCGATACGTTCTTTTTCAAGACGTTCTTGTTCACGTTTTTCAGCTTTTTCTTTTTCGATGCGTTGACGTTCTAATTCTTTTTCACGAGCGATACGTTCTTTTTCAAGACGTTCTTGTTCACGTTTTTCAGCTTTTTCTTTTTCGATGCGTTGACGTTCTAATTCTTTTTCACGAGCAATACGTTCTTTTTCAAGTCTTTCTTTTTCAGCACGAGCAAGTTCATTTTTCTTCTTCTCTTCTTCTATTTTACGTTGTTGTTCTTCAAATTGTTTTTTAGCTTTTTCTAGCTCTAAAGCTCGTTTTTTTAATTCTTGTTCTTGTTTTTTTACTTCTTTTTCTTTTTCTCGAAGTTCTTTTTCAATAGCGGATTCATCAATATGAGAATTACTATTTTCCTTAGTTTCATTATTTTTAAAATTAAGAGTCTTAACTTGTTTTTTAAAACGACCAAAAAAAGATGTAGAGTTATCTTTTTCTTCAGTCGTGTCTGTAGTATCATTTTTAACTACTATATCTTTTTCTTCTTTTGACATAAAAATAATCCTTTCAAACAATATTCCATTCTATTATATCATAAAATAATAACAAAACTACATAAAAAACGCTTAAAATCATATTAAATTATGTAAAAAACTTTTAACTCTAATTGAAATATGTTATCATTAGTTGTAGATAGTTTTATCAATATAAATTATAATAAAAAGAGGTATTAATTATGAAGAAAACAATAAGCTTTAAAGGAACACCAGTTACTATTGAAGACAAGCTAAACTTAGGGGAAGTTTTCCCGAATTTTAGAGCTGTTACTAAAACATTATCAGAGTTTGAATTATCAGATTATAAAGGGAAAAAAGTAATTGTCAACACATTCCCATCAGTAGACACAGGAGTATGTGCTTTACAAACTATTAACTTTAATAAAGCAGTAGGGGATTTAACTGATACAGTAGTAATCACAGTATCAAAAGACTTACCATTTGCATTAGGAAGATTCTGTGCTGATAAAGAAATTAACAATGCAATTACTGTTTCTGACTATAAATATCGTGATTTTGAAAACAATAATGGATTATTAATTGAAGAATTAGGTTTATTATCACGAGCTGTATTTGTTCTTGATGAACAAGGAGTTATTCGCTATAAAGAAGTGTTAGAGGAAATCGGTGAAGAGCCAAACTATAACAATGCTCTAGATGCACTGAAGAAATTATAGTGGGGTAATAGATGACAGAATTAAAATATATAAATAAAGAAGAAAATAAAAATTTACAGATTAAAGATTTAATTACTTTAGGACTTTATACTATTTTATTAATTCTTGTAATGGCTGTGGGAATTGGAATTTCTACACTTTTAACATCCTTGATATTTGGCGGAAAAGTCTATTTTGCTACCTATACTTCTATTACAGCTGCTTTAGTTTGTGGAAGTGTATATAGTTTAATTTTTAATAAAATCAATAAAAATATGGCTATATTTATAATGATAGCAATTATTGGTATTTTTATGACTGTATCAGGGCACTCTGTTGTAGGTGGTGTTGTTCTAATTGGAGCGGCTGTTTTAGCGGAGATTGCATTTAGATATGGAAATGAATATTTATCATACTTATTCTTTAATTTAGGAAATATCGGATTAATATTACCAATGTTCTTTATGAAAGATGCATATGTAAAACATCTTCAAAATAGAAATTATTCTCAAGAAAAAATTAACTTAGTTATGAGTTCTTCTGATATGAAGACATTTATTTTTATAGTTATCTTTACGATTATTTTCTCAATTATTGGAACATACCTTGGAAGAAAATTATATTTCAAGAATTTCAATAAAGCAGGTATATAGTATGTTGAAGTTAGATATAAGAACTAAGATTTTTATATTGATCATTGCTAATATTTTAATGTTTAAAATGATGTCAATTAGCATGCATTTAGTTATTGCACTTTGTTTTTCAATATACTTAGGTATAAGTTCTAACTTTAAAAGAATGATTAGATTTTTCGGGATATATCTTTTCTTTACAGCATATGAAGTTTTCTTTGCTCATACCGTAACGCTTCAAGTTGTTGATAGCTTTTTATTACTAACTGCACTAATGTTTAAAACGTTATATTTCCCATTATGTGCGGGTATGGCGTTAGTTAGTAGTTCAAAAGTATCTGAATTGATATGTTTTTTAAGAAGTATTAGATTACCAAAGAAAATGATAATAGTTCTTGCAGTTTTATACAGATTTTTCCCTGTATTACTTACTGACTACAAACTAATAAAGAATTCGTTAAAAATGAAGGGGATTGGAGTAAGTAGAGGTTACTACTTACTTCATCCATTTAAATTTTTTGAATATATATTTGTTCCTTATGTAATTATAAGTACAAATATTGCTAATGAACTTTCTGTTTCGTGTTTGTGCCGTGGTATAGATAATGAAGAAAAACCAACTAGTTATATTGAATTAAAATTTAACAAGATTGATTATTTGGTCATGGTAGCTGTTACTATAATTTTTTGTTTTATTATGTTTATGAGGTGATAAGTTGATAACATTTAAAAATTTTAATTACAAATATGTTGAATCTAAAAAATTAAATATTGAAGATTTGTCACTAGAAATCAAAAAAGGTGAATGTATTCTGTTTACGGGAGCAAGTGGCTGTGGAAAAACAACAATTATGAGGGTATTAAATGGTCTAGCTCCTGAATTTTTTGATGGTGGTTTTAGTGGAGAATTTAAAGTTGCACATCTAAGTATAGGAGATAGATTAAAAGAATTCTCTAAAGTAGTAGGAAGTGTATTTCAAAATCCTAAGAATCAGTTTTTCAATTTAGACTCTACTAGCGAACTAGCTTTTAGTATGGAAAATTATGGTTATTCTAAACCTGAAATTCAAAATAGAATTGATGAAGTAGTAAATGAGTTTGCTGCTGATTATCTATTGGATAGAAACGTCTTAGAATTAAGTGGTGGCGAAAAACAAAAACTGGCTTTTATGGCAAGTATGATGCTTGATGCTGATGTTTATGTTCTTGATGAAATTACTAGTAATCTAGATTTAAAATCTATAAAACTAATATCTTCAATAATAGAAGCATTGAAAAATAAAGGAAAGACAATAATTGTAGCTGAGCATAGAATTTACTATTTAAAGAATTTAATCGATAGAATGTATATTATTAAAGATGGTAGACTAGTTCACGAAGTTACAAAAGAACAGCTTTCTGATTTTGATAGTAGAGCGTGTCAAACTAGACAAATAGATTTATCAAAAGTAGAGCTTGGTAGGAAAGAACCTAGAAAGAATAAAGAGAATTATTTATATATTGAGCAACTAGATTATGAAGTCCATAATCATCAAGTTTATTTAAAAAATGAGAGTTTTTCTTCATCAAAAATTTATTCTATAATTGGTGCTAATGGATGCGGAAAGACTACTTTTGCTAATGCTCTAAGTGGACTACATAAATCTAAACATAAAGTTACACTTAATGGAAAAAATCTTAATAAAAAAGATTTAATACGTAGTACATTCCAAGTAATGCAAGATGTGAATTATCAATTATTTACTAACCTTGTTGAAAAGGAGATTAAGTTAGGTAGTGAGAATTTAGAGTTATTTGATGAAGTAGTAGATAAATTAAATATTAGGAAATTTTTAAATCGTCATCCTAATACATTATCTGGAGGAGAAAAACAAAGGGTAGCGATAGCATCTGCTTTATTGTCTAATAAAAAAATCTTAGTATTTGATGAGCCAACGAGTGGACTAGATTATGTAAATATGATAGAACTAAGTCATTTGATTCAGCAAATAGCTAAAGATGATGTAGTGATATTTATAATTACCCACGATTATGAATTTTTATGTCAAGTCTCTGACGAAGTACTTTTCTTTGATAAACAAGGTATAAAAGAACGTATAGAGGTAAATGAGTCTAATAAAAATAAAATATTAGAAAAGATGAGTTAATGTACATTGTATGTTAACTCTTTTTTGCCTCATATTCATTTGCAAATGTACTATGTTAACTATATTTTCAACTCAAATAATTTGTTAATTTACTATTATCATGATAAAATATATAGGTTATAGAAAAATGAAGATAGGAGGGAATTTATGTCATACGCTTCAGATATGAAAAAAGAGTTGACTTTAATAGAGATAACAAAAGATAGAGAATTTTTATCTGAGTTATCTGCTCTTATAAAAATGAACGGTGTATTAAATATATCGAATGGTAGGTTAAGCTTAAGTTTTCAAACTGAGAATGCCTCAATAGCACGAAGAATGTTTTCTTTAATTAAGTATTTTTATGATGTACATGTGAATATTTCTGTACGTAAAAAATTAAAGTTAAAGAAAAATAATGTATATATTTGTCGTTTAGATCAAAATGTGAAAGAAATATTGACTGATCTTTACATTCTAAATGATAATTACACAATGAGAATAGATATTGCTAAAGAATTAATAGATACGGATGAGAAAAAACGAGCGTATTTACGTGGTGCATTTTTAGCAGGTGGTTCGATAAATAACCCTCGTACATCTAGTTATCATATGGAGATTTTCTCATCTTATGAGGAACACAATAGAGAATTAAATGAACTATTAAATAGTTATAAATTGAATGCAAGAAGCCTTGAAAGAAAAAAAGGATTCATTGTTTATATTAAGGAATCTGAGAAAATAGCTGAGTTTATTAATTTGGTAGGAGCTTTTCAAGCTTTGTTCCAATTTGAAGATGAAAGAATTGTTAGAGATATAAATAACTCTGTAAATAGAATGCAAAATTGCGACATGGCGAATATGAATAAGACTGTTAATGCCTCTGCGAAGCAGGTTGAGGATATTAATATAATTGAGGAAAGAATAGGGTTAGATAATATCGATGAGAAACTTCGAGTTGTTGCTGAAGCAAGACTTAAGTATCCAGAGTATCCATTAAAAGAAATAGCAGAAATGATTGAAGATGGAAAATTATCGAAATCGGGTCTTAATCATAGATTTAGAAAAATAGCGAAAATAGCTAAAGAATTAAGAGAAGGAACATACCAAGCAAAATAAAGAGAAAGGATAAAAAATGATGAGCAAGTGGGATGAACAAATTTTAGTTGTAAATAGAAAAGAATTATTTAATAATGAGGAAAATCATTTCTATGGTTTTATAGAAAAAAATGATGAAAAAACAAAAAAAATTATTGATACATTCGAATTATATGAAGTAAAACGTCGTGGAGATATGGAAGAAGATCCAAGTTATAAACAATTAATCGGGTACGTACTATTAAAAGATTCGAATACTAATGATGTATTAGTATATAAACGTCTAGTAGGTGGAGGTGAAGCGAGACTTCACGGTAAAGCTTCTGTTGGTATTGGTGGACATATGAACGAGGTTGAAGGAAAAACAATTTTTGAAATGTTAAAAATCAACGCTGCTAGAGAGTTGAATGAAGAAGTGGGAGTTTCTGAAGAAGAGGCATTAAATAATCTACACTTTATAGGGTTGATAAATGATGATAAAACAGAAGTAGGTCAAGTCCATGTAGGTGTTGTCTATGAGTGTAAAGTTGATAAAACTAAAGTGGAAGTAAAAGAAGATGATACACTTGTTATCAAGTGGATGTCAGCAGAAGAAGCAAAATCAGAAGAAAATTATGAGACTTGGTCAGAATTTTTAAAACCAATATTCTAATTATGAAGCGCGGTTTAAAAGAATACTAGCTTCATATTAATGCTAACTATATTCAGATTACTATTAAATCTGAAAAATAATAAACAGAATGAATTTGTAAAAAATAATTTTAAAAATTGTTTAAAACTAATCGTTCTGTTTATTTATTTTAAAACTGTTAGTTATTAAAATGTAATAAAATCTAACGTAGTCTTGAAAAAAATTAAAATAAAGTGTAATATTAATATATTAAATTATAATACTTTGCAAATTTACATTGAAAATTTTTCAAAAATTAAAATTTATAAAATGTACTTTCTAAATATAAAGTTTATAACAATATGTTAGAAAATATAACGTAAATATAGAAAGGATGATAATATGTTTAATATAAAAATGGATATGATACAAACAGTAGGATTGGCTGTTGTAATATTAATTATTGGAAGATTTCTGAGAAGTAGAGTTAAATTCTTTGAAACATATTGTATACCATCGCCAGTTATTGGAGGATTCTTATTTGCAATATTAAATTTAGTCTTAAGACAAACAAACTTAGTAATTTTTGAGTTTGATAATACTTTACAAAGTTTCTTTATGACAGTATTCTTTACAAGTATAGGATTTAATGCAAGTTGGAGATTACTAAAAGTTGGTGGAAGAAAAGTTGTTATGTTCTTATTAATGGCAATAATTTTAGTAGTTCTTCAAAACATTGTAGCGGTAGGAATTGGATATGCAACTGGAATAGATCCGCTAATAGCATTATTAACAGGTTCGACTGCAATGACAGGTGGACATGGAACTGCGGCTGCGATGGCACCAATCGTTGAGGAATTGGGCCACACAGGTGCTAAGAGTGTTGCTATTGCGGCAGCAACTTTTGGTTTGATTGCAGGATCTAGTCTTGGAGGACCATTAGCAAACAGGCTAATTAATGGTAAAAAGTTAAAAGTATTAGCTGAAGAAGTTGAAAATGAAAAAGTACATAACGATGAATTTTTATTCAATAATGATGTTAAGAAATTAGATGGTGAGAATTTCGCGAAAGCATTTTTCTTAATTTTACTTTCAATGTTTATCGGTAGTTATGTATCAACATTTTTAAATCATTTTTTAAACTTCCCGAACTATATTGGGCCGATGATTGTAGCGGCAATTTTAAGAAATGTAACAGACCATACAAGCAAGTTTGATTTACACTATGAAGAAATTCATATTTTAGAGGATGTTTCATTAAATCTATTCTTAGGAATGGCTATGATAAGTTTAAAACTATGGGAACTAAGTAGTGTCGCAGGACAACTTGCTGCTTTATTATTAGCTCAAGCAGTATTAGCATGGGTATTTATCTACTTTGTTACATTTAGAGTAATGGGTGGAAATTATGATGCCGCTGTATTATCTGCAGGACACGTTGGATTTGGACTTGGAGCAACACCAAACGGTATTGCGAATATGCAAAGTGTTTGTGATAAATATAAACACTCACATATAGCATTCTTCGTAATGCCAATAGTAGGAGCATTATTTATTGACTTCTTTAATGTTGCTATTATAAGTGGATTTTTCTCATTTTTATCTAGATAAAAATAAAGAAAGTTTGATTAGTAATTTGAATTCTAATCAAACTTTTTTTATGACTTTTACTTGATGAAAATGGTAATGTATAATATAATAGTTAGAAAGTTTAAATAGATTTGATAATCATTTTAGGAGAATAGAAGTGAAACAAAAAAAATATACAATAAGGAAAATTTCTGTTGGAATATTAGGTATTATTTTTAGTATTAGTAGCATCAAAGTAGCAAGTGCCAATGCGGTAATGGAAACTGACAATAAAGTAATAATTGATGAGAACGGTGTTCGACCAGATGTTGAACCTATTCTACCAGAGAATACACCAGAAAAATCAGGGAATAAACCACCGGTGAAGCCGACTGAAAAACCAGATAGAAAACCTCCTGTGGGACCGGAAGAAAAACCAACAGAAAAACCAGACAGAAAACCACCTGTGAAACCAGAAGAAAAGCCAACAGAAAAACCATCAGTTATGCCAGATAAAAAACCATCTACTGAACCAGATAGAAAACCATTGGTAGAACCAAAAGAAGATAAAACTCCAGTAAAACAAGATGATAATAAGTTCCCGGCAATGTCGGATAAAGAAAAATATCATGATGTAAACAAGTCTCCTAATAAAGATTTGTTAGTTGCAAATTTATCAGGCCGTGATTTGAGAGTAGAATATAAAAAAGGAAGTATCTCAGCTGATAAATTATATGTTGAATCTTTAAATGATAATAAGTTAAATAAATCTATTGAAAACAAGTTAGGTAATGATTATAAAGTTATAGAAACGTTCGAAATCCACTTTGAAAAAGATGATAAAAAGGTAGACAGTAACGAGGAACGAACGGTAAAAATAGCAATAACTAAGAAGGATAATACTGAATTAGAAGTTTATCATATTACGAATGATATCTCTCTTGAAAAAGTTAATAGTAAATATTCAGAAGGAGAATTACAGTTTAATATTAACCATTTTAGTAAATTTACAATTGTAGAACGAATAAAAATTTGTGCAAAAAATCTTGAAGAAAGAGCACAGGTGATTATTCCCGAAAGAGCTGTAGATGTTAAGAAGGAAGAATTACCAGAAACATTAACTAAAAAAATAGATAATGTGAATAAAGTCTCTTCATTACCAAAAACTGGTATAAAAACTTTAGCTTTAGAAGTAGTTGGAGTTATGTTAATCTTAGCAGCAATATTAATAAGAAGAGAACAAAAGAATAATTAAGACACTATAAAGAGTAACGATTTAGAAATTGATTGTTACTCTTTATTTTTAATTTTATAGAAGTATAAATTTTTTAGTTGAGAGTAATTACGTATATTAACCGTAAAGATTCCTATTTACAAATCCGAAACACTATGTTATAATAAAACGGAATTGTTACGAATTAAATATTTAAGGAGAATATGTATGAATAAAAAGAATATTATTATTACTAGTGCCTGTGGTTCACTTGTAATCGGACTATCAGCCTTCGCTGGTTACGAATACGGAAAACAGCAAACATTTCAAACAACATCACTAGTACAAAATACAGCACAAGCAAAGAAAATTA